>JBILWQ010000159.1:0-5027 GCA_044369805.1 Phycisphaerales bacterium | reverse complement strand
CAGTTCAGCCGAGAGCCGCCGATTCTCCTGCTCCAGCGTCTCGATCCGGCGCCGCGTCTCGGATTCGCGGGCCGCGGCCATCGCGCGCTGGCTCGACTGCTGTGCGGTCATCATCAGGCGGTGCGTCATGAGCAGGTCGATCAGCGGGTCGTTGGGCGGCAGCATGCCCGCGGCCAGTCCCAGCTGGGCCAGCCGCTCCAGTTCGGTGACCCACAGGCTTCCCGCGAAGATGAGCCCGTCACCGTGCGGGTCCGGCACGAAGCCGCCTCGGATCTGCACGAAGGGATCGTCCAGGCGAAGGATCACCAGCCGGTTGTCCAGTTCCCGCGTCAGGCTCTCGAGGGTGGGTTGGCTCGGCTCGGGCTGGATGGTGAATCGCTCGGTGAGGGCTTCGCCTTCCCGCAGGCCTGGGGCCACGCGGCGCAGCAGCGGCCCGATGCGGACCAGCCGCAGTGCGGCATCCACCGTCACGTGGAACGGCAGAAGCCGGTCGATCAGGCGGAGCCACTCGCGATCATCGCTCACCACGACACCTCGAAGACGTCGGTGTGCGAGCCTTCGGCGCGGGGCACGGTGAGCTGCACCGTGGGCTCGAGGCCGAACTTTCGACCAAGTCCCTTCACCAGTCCGACCACCAGCGGCGCCAGGCCCGAACGTCTGGACGTGTAGGCCAGCGTCAGGCCGCGTTCCCGCCGTGCACTCACGCGGAACGATGGCGGCTCCAGCTGAGGCATCATGAGCGCCACGCGGACATGCATGGCATCGAGCTGGGCCAGGGCATCGGCGAAGCCGGGCCCGAGCTGGTCGAGCAGGCTGCCGTAGCCCTTCTGGGCGGTGAATTCCACCCAGTAGGCCCCGATCGCCTCCACCAGTTCGCCCGCCTGCCGACCAGTGACCTCGCAGGCCGCCCCCACCAGCTGGAAGGTGAGCGCGTCGGGGTAGGTGTGCAGCGGAACGAATTCGCTCTCGTGGAAGCCCGCCGCGGTTCGGACGCGCATCCACGCCTCAGTACCGACGTCGTTGGTGATGTAGTCCTGGATGGCCTGATTCACGAGTCCGTACATGCGTGTGCTCCTTCCGTGTGGTCCGCCTCGGGGCAGGTCTCCCGGATCAGCCGGACGACCGGGTCATGAGGGCCCACACCAGAAGCAGGCAGGCCAGCAGCGACCCGCCGGCCACAACGGTGGCGGCCAGAAGCCAGAGGTGCAGGCGGCCCTGGATGCGCTCCAACGCCTCCTCTCGTTCGCGGGCCTGCTGCAGGATCGACTCCAGCGCGTCCGCGTTGCGTCGCTGACCCGTGGCCAGTTCGCCGATGCCGCCGCTGAGGCTGGCCACGCCGTCCGCCACGCGCTGTGCGGCCTGATGGTTCAGGTCCAGCTGCTGCTGCACCAGCCCAAAGGTGTCGACCTGGTGGCCCACGCCCTCGGCGATACGCCGGAGCATGTCCTCGATGGTCTGGTCACGTGCCCGTTGCTGAACCAGCGCGGTGGTGAGCGCCTCGCCCAGGCGGGCCTGTTGGCGCGCCATCTCCGGCAGACTCTGCAGGCTCGCGGGAAGACGTTCGAGCACCGCGAGGATGGCCCGGCGGTCTGCCTCCTCGGCGCGAAGGTGATCGGCCATCGCCATCAGGGCGTTGGCCACGGCGGCCGGCTCCGGAGGCTTGGGCGCGGGCGTCCGCTCGACGGGCGGCGGACCCATGAACAGCCGCCGCATGGTGGCCAGCACGGTCATCGGTCGCGAGTGTAGCGGCCGTCGCTCGCGCCCACCGCCTCTTAGCATGCGAGCGTGTTCCGTTCCTGGCTGCTTCTTGGGCTGCTCCCTCTGGTGATGGCGTGCGACCGCGCGGAGCCCACGGCGCGAGCCTCGGACCCATCGCCGCGTGTGGTGTCGCTCTCGCCCGCGGTCACGTCGACGCTGGTGGAGATGGGCCTGGCCATGAGCCTGCGGGGTCGCACGCCCTGGTGCGTCGCCGTGGCCCAGGTTCCCGTGCTGGGTTCCATGGACGACGTCGACCTGGAGAGGCTCGTCGCCGAGGATCCGGAACTGATCGTGATTCAGCGCACGGTGCGCGGGCCGCCTGCCGAACTGCTGCACACCGCGGCCACGCACGGTTGGAAGGTGGAGCAGGTGGACTGCGATTCGCTCCGCGACATGCGTGAACTCGGCCCGCGGCTGGCCAGCCTGATGGGGAGGGAGCAGGCCGCCTCCGCGCTTTCGGCCCGATGGGATGGCGTCATGCGCCCGCCTGCGGGCGTGCGTCCGGGTGAACGCGTGGCCATGCTCCTTCCCGGACCCGAGTTCCGGGCCTTTGGCGCTGGCAGCTATCTGGCGGACCTTTGGCACGCGTGGGGTGGTCGGACATGGCCCGACATGTCGGGATGGCCCGCGGTGCAGCTGGAGGATGTGGTGGCGGCCAAGCCGGACCGCGTGATCGTGGTGGGTGGGCAGGCGCCCGAGGCCCTCGTGTCGGCCTTGGCTCCTCGCGGCATTCCGGTCGAGAGTCTTCCGGATGCCGGCCTGCTGCGACCCGGGCCTGAACTTCTTGGAGCCGTCGAGGCGTGGAGATGCCGACTGGAGTCGGCCCCATGAGAGGTGCACGAGCCTGGAGCATCCTGCTTGTGGTGCTGGTGGGCATCGCGTTGATCCGGCTCATGCTCTTTCGCGGCCTCGATGGATCGTTGGTGTGGGGCTGGAATCCCGAGGTGTCAGGACTCCGGGCGCAGGCCGTGATTTCCGCCTGCGTGGCGGGAGCGTCGCTGGCGCTTGCGGGCCTTCTCCTGCAGGGCATGCTTCGCAACCCGCTGGCTTCGCCGTTCGTGCTGGGACTGAGCACGGGGTCGCAGGCTGCGGTGGCCGTGAGCCTGCTGATCGCGTGGAAGGCAGGTATCCCGATGCCACCGGGCTTGGAGATACCCGTGGCCACGCTCGGCGCCGCTGCCGCGCTGCTGGCATGCATCGCGTTCGGCGTGCAGCGTGGCCGTGGTCTGGATCCCGTGTCGCTGGTGCTGGCTGGCGTGGTCGTGGCATCCATCGCCGGAAGCCTGGCGACGCTGTGCGAGTGGATGCTGCCAGCAGGGGATCGTGGCTCGCTGCTGGCCTGGTCGCTGGGACGGATTCCGGAGAATCCGGATCGTGCCACGCTCCTGGTGGCCGCGGCGGGCGCATTGGTCGTGGGGTTGAGTGCCTGGATGGGGGGCCTCCGGCTCGATGCCATGCAGCTGTCGGATGACGAGGCAAGGGCGGTGGGCGTCTCCCTTCCGGCCGCCAGGCTCGCGGTGGTGGTTGCCTCGAGCCTGCTTGCCGCCGTGGCCACCGCGCTCTGCGGGCCCCTGGCGTTCGTGGGCCTGGTCGCGCCGCACGCGGCCCGCGCCATGGTGGGTGGATCCCACGGACGCAGCGTGCCCGTGGCGATGGCGGCGGGTGCGGCCCTCCTGATGCTTGCGGACGTCACGCGCCTGCTGGTCCCGATCGAGGGTGGCGGACGCCTGCCCGTGGGCGTGGTGTGTGCACTCGCCGGTGGTCCGGCCTTCCTCATCCTGCTGCGGCGAGGCGCTGCCCGGAGCTGGTCATCATGAGCGTGGTGATCGAGGGCCTGTGCGTCCGGCTGGATCGCTTCACGCTGGGCGAAATCTCGGTCCGGATTCCCGCTGGCGAGGTGACCGCGGTGCTCGGCCCCAACGGCTGCGGCAAGTCAACGCTGCTCCGGACGGCCGCGGGCGTGCAGGCACCGCGATCCGGTGTGGTGCGGCTGGCGGGCGAGAGCGTGCATGGCCTTGTCGCGGCAGAGCGGCCCGCGAGGATCGCGTTCGTCGCGCAGCGACCGGCGGTGCCCGTGGGCATGCAGGTCGAGGCATCGGTGCGATTGGGACGGCTTCGACTTCCTCGCCACGATGCCGTGGTCACGGAGGCCATGCGTCAGGTCGGCGTGCTCGAACTGGCGCATGCGAGGTTGGACACGCTTTCCGAGGGGCAGCGTCATCGAGCGGCGGTGGCCCGGGCCCTGGCCCAGCGGAATCCGTTGCTGCGGATGGTCGCGGTGGATGAACCCACCGCCTCGCTCGATCCGGGCTGGTGCGGCGAACTGGCGGTCCGCCTGCGGGGACTTGCCTCCGAGGGTCTGGCGGTGATGGCGGCCACCCACGACCTCGCTTTCGCCGCGGCCTGCTGTTCCCACGCGGTGCTGCTGCGGTCCGGGCGTCTGGTGTCTGCGGGACCCTTCGAAGCGGTCGTCACGCCCGAGTCGATGGCAGAGCTCTTCGCGCAGCCCTTCGAGCGGCTGTCGAGCCCGGATGGCCGGACCGTGGTCGCCCCTCGCTGGCGGTGAGGGGGCGCGGCGTCGGCTACCATACCGACGTGTCCTGGGTGCCCATCGTCATGATCGTCGGCATCGCGGTCGTGAACCTGGTGCTCCGTGTCATCGCCAACAAGGGGGGTTCGGCCGCGGTCCCGGGCAAGTCCGCTCAGGGCAACCTCGAAGCGCTCAAGGTGCTGGCCGAGCAGTTGGCCCGGGATCCTCAAGCCGCTCGGCGTGCCTCGTCGCAGTCGTCCGCATCGGAGGGTGGCGCACCAGCCCCTCGCCGCGTGGTGCGGGCGGAAGCCCCTGTGCCGAATCCGGCCCCCATGTCCACGGCTCGACCGCCCAAGCCGCCGCCGCCCACTGCCACGGTTCGACCTCGCAAGGCGGAGCGAACCGAGGAGCGGGTGCCGGATCGGGTCACGCCCAAGCCGAGTCCAGTGGTCGCCGCGATCGCTTCGTCTCCGCCGCGATCGCGGTTGGCGGTTGCGCCCAGGCCGGTCGCTCGCAGAACCATGGATCGACAGTGGTTGCGCCAAGCCATGACGTCATCCATCCTGCTGGGCCCGCCCAAATCGCTGGAATCCTGAAGCCCGCACGATCGACGCAATTGGGCTTCGGATCATGGGGTGTTCGGCTATGATCCCGACCCCGGAGCAGGGATGACCCGGGATTCCACGAGGAGAATCGAGACTCATGATCGACATTCGAAAGCTCAAGGAGCTGGTCCGGC
>JBILWQ010000009.1:0-16679 GCA_044369805.1 Phycisphaerales bacterium | reverse complement strand
GCACCACCGCATGGAAGAACATCCTGGCCGAGATGGCACGGCACATCACCACCACCGGCAACGCCGACGTGATGGTGGTGGTGACCAGCACCTCGCAACGCACCGACATGACCACCCGCTTCACCAACGCGGGTGCCAACATGAGCCGCGTGAAGTCGTACATCGCGTCGCTGAACAGCATCTGGATCCGCGACTACGGCCCCCGATTCGTGTACGAGGGCGGCGTTCGCGTGGTGGTGGACAGCATCTACTACAGCTCACGACCGCAGGACGACGCCATTCCATCGTTCATGGCCACCCAGCTGGGTCGGCCGTACTACGCCATGCCGCTGGTGCATTCGGGTGGCAACTACCACATGGGCGATGATCCCGACGGCTACGCCACACGGCTGGCCCTGGGAGACAACCCGAGCATGACCGAGACCCAGATCCGGGACATGTTCCAGGCCTACTACGGCCTCTACACGAACCTGTGGACGCAGCTGCCCTGGACGGTGGACGGCACTGGCCACGTGGACATGTGGTTCATTCCCGTCTCGAGCAACACCATCATCATCAGCGACTGGCCGAGCAACGCAGGATCGGCCCAGGACCTGACCTGCGACTCGGCCGCCGCGACCATGCAGTCGCGCGGCTACAACGTGGTCCGGGTGCCGGCCCGACTGCTGAATGGCGTGCACTACACCTACATCAATGCGGTCATGTGCAACGACGTGGTGATGATTCCCAGCTACACCAACACCACCGTGGTGAACGCCGGTCACAATCAGGCCGCGCTGGCCGCCTGGCAGCAGGCCCTGCCGGGCAAGACCATCGTGCAGGTGAACTGCGAGGGCATCATCAGCGCCGCCGGCGCCATCCACTGCATCGTGATGCACTACCCCGCCAGCACCGGCGGCAACAACCCCGTGGTGCATGTGCGCTCGCCGGCGGGTGGCGAGAGCCTGGCGCCGGGCCAGACCGTGTCCGTGAACTGGATCAGCGACCACGTGCGGGCGATCACGGCGGTCGACATCGAACTGTCGGTGGACGGCGGTCAGACTTTCACCGCCGTGGCGACCAACGAGGTCAATGACGGTGCATACGCCTGGACGGTGCCGGACCTGTACGCCAGCCAGGCCAGGCTCCGCGTGACGGCCCGCGATGCGCAGGGCACGAGCGGCTCCGACCTGAACGACGCCGCATTCGCCATCACCGGCACGCAGCCGCGAGATGGCGACCTGGATGGCAACGGCCTCGTGGACGCCGGCGACATCGGCGTGCTTCTGCTGGCCTTCGGCGACTGCGCGGTGACCGCGGATTGCCTGGCAGACCTCGATCGAAATGGCCTGGTCGACGCGGGCGACATCGGCCTCATGCTGCTGCTGTTCGGATCGGCCACCTGACCGCGGAAGGGTCCGCGATCCCTAAACTGGCCGCATGACTGACGGCCCACCGCCGCTTGATCGCGAGCAGTTGATTCAGTTGGGCTTCCTGGAGGCCCGCTCGCGCACGTTGGACGTGGCCGCGTTCCTGGACAGGGTGCAACGGGCACGGCCAGGTTCGGATGGCCCAGCGGACCCCATGCACGATGAACGGGTGCAGGCCATCCTGCAGGCACTTCGGCTGGCGCTCGATGGCCAGCCCGAGCGGGCGCGCCGCATGCTTGAACTGTGGAGCGACCCGAGCGTCGAGCCCGTGCCCCACGCCGACGGCAAGGCGGCCCGCGGCGTTCCCCGAAGGACCTGAGCCATGTACATCGATCCGCACGTGCACATGGTCAGCCGAACCACCGACGACTACGCGCGGATGGCCGTGGCCGGTTGCGTGGCCGTCACCGAACCGGCGTTCTGGGCCGGCTTCGACCGCGGAAGCCCGGAAGGTTTCCACGATTACTTCAGGCAACTCACCGAGAGCGAGCCGCGCCGAGCCGCGGCCTACGGCATCCGCCATCACGCGTGGATCTGCATCAACCCCAAGGAATCCGAGGATCATGCCTTCGCCCGCGAGGTGATGGGCCTGATTCCGCAGTTCCTGGAGCGGCCCAACGTGCTGGGCATCGGCGAGATCGGCCTGAATCGCAACAGCCGCACCGAACTGACCGTGTTCGAGGCGCACCTGGAGCTGGCCGCCCGCTTCGACACGCTGGTGCTGGTGCACACGCCCCATCTGGAGGACAAGCGCAAGGGCACGCGACTGATCCTGGACGCGATCCGCAACCAGGGCAGGCTTCGGCCCGATCGCGTGCTCATCGACCATGTGGAGGAGCACACGGTGCGCCCCGTGCTCGATGCGGGCTTCTGGGCGGGCATGACGCTCTATCCGGACACCAAGTGCACCGCGGCGCGAGCGGTCGACATCATCGAGATGCACGGCAGCGATCGCCTGTGGATCAACAGCGCCGGAGACTGGGGCCACAGCGATCCGCTGGCGGTGCCCAAGGCCGCGGCGGTCATGCGGGCGCGGGGACACGCGGCGGATGCGGTGCGGCGCATCACGCTGGAGAACCCGAGGACCTTCCTGGGTCAGAGCCCTCGCTTCAGCGACGCTCCACTACGGCCCACGGCACCCGACCTGGGTCGCTAGCGGCCCCCCATACGATGAGCGGCGCATGCACGCCCTCGAGCAAGGCGCCCCACGCAAGTGGCTGACGCTGCTGGCCATGACCGGCAGCCTGTGCATGATCATGCTGGACATCTCGGTGGTGGGCGTGTCGCTGCCCACCATCCAGGCCGACCTGGGCCTGAGCGAGGTGCAGACGCAGTGGGTGGTGAATGCGTACATCCTGGCCATGGCCAGCCTGGTGGCACTGGGCGGCCGCGCAGCCGACCACTTTGGAAAGGTCCCCGCGTTCGTCACGGGCATGGTGGCCTTCGCGGGCGCGAGTGCGGGATGTGCCATGTCGGATTCCGCCACCGCCATCGTGGGCTGGCGCGCGGCCCAGGGTGCGGCAGCCGCGCTCATGCAGCCCGCCAGCGCCAGCCTGGTGGTGGGCAGTTTCGCGCCGGGCGAGCGTGGCAAGGCCATGGCGGTGTATGCAGGCATTCCCATGCTGCTGCTGGTCGCCGGTCCGCCCATCGGCGGCGCGCTCACCCAGCACGCGGGCTGGCCGTGGAACTTCTGGATCAACATGCCCGTGGCCGCCATCTCGCTGCTCCTGACCGCCATGGCCCGACCCGTCGATGTCCGTCGCGCGCCGGCAGGAAGCGATCCGCTTGGCGCCGTGCTCCTGCTCTCCGGCTTGCCATGTCTCGTCTTCGCCCTGATGGAGGCGCACACGCTGGGCTGGCGCGATCCCGTGGTGCTGGCGCCGCTCGCCGTGGCGGCGGTCACGCTGCCGCTCTTCGTGGCCTGGGAACTTCGACACCCGTCGCCCCTGGTCGCGCTCTCGCTCTTCCGCGATCGCCGCATCCTGGCCAGCGCCCTGATCCTCTCCGCCATGCAGTTCGCCATGAACGGCCTGGTCATCTTCGGCAGCGCATACATGCAGGCTGCGCTGGGCATGGATCCGCTGCGGGCCGGCATGGCCTTGCTGCCCATGCTGCTGCCCGTGGTCTTCGTCATCCATGTGGCGGGCCGCCTGTACGACCGGGTTGGTGTCCGCATGCCCGCGATCATCGGAACCTCGCTGGCCACGCTGGGCATGGCCATGCAGGCGCTTGCTGCCCCCTCGCTTTCCTATCCATGGCTGGCCGCGGGCATGATCCTGCTGGGCACGGGCATCGGATTCGTCATGAGCCCGACCAACGTGGATGCCATGCAACGGGCCGGTCACGACCGCCGTGCGCAGGCCTCGGGTCTGGTGCAGACGCTTCGCCAGGTGGGGGGCACGCTGGGCGTGGCCGTGATCGGGTCGACGATCCTCTCGGGCGAGTCGACGCTCGCGCGGCAATTCGTGCGGGCCTCGGTGCCCATCGACCGCGCCGAGGAAGTCGGGCGCCTGCTGCATGACGCCGCACAGGCCTCGCCGACGGCGCTTCGCCAGCTGTCGGAGGATCCGGCCCTGCTCGCGGCGGCCCAGCGCATCACGGCGGGCGGTGTGGCCATGGGCTGGGGCGTGGCCACGGTGGCCCTGGCCCTGGCCCTTCTCGCGGCGTGGCGAGGCTTGCGCGAGGACCCGGCCCGTACACTTTGAAGCGTGCCTCGACCCGTGATCGGCATCTCGTGCGACATGTCGACCGCCGATGGGCGCACGCTGTATCGCCTGAATCGCCAGTACGTTCGCACGGTGCACGAGGCCGGTGGCGTGCCCGTGCTGCTCACGCACGAACCTGGCGACGCGCTCGAGTCGATCGACGCGGTCGATGGCGTGCTGCTGACGGGTGGTGCCGACATCGACATCCGGGTGCGAGGCCAGGCCCTGCATCCCAAGGCCGACCTGATGGAGCCCGCGCGACAACGCGGCGAGTTCGAGCTGCTCGAGGCGCTGGATCACCGCTCCGACAAGCCGGTGCTGGGCATCTGCCTGGGCATGCAGCTCATGGGCGTCCACCACGGCTGCGAGCTGGTGCAGCATGTGCCCGACCGCATTCCGGGCGGCGAGCGTCATCAGGGCAACCAGGAGCACCCCATCTCCGGAGCCATCGGCTCGGGCCTGGTCGCCAGCAGTCATCACCAGATGCTCGGTGATGCGGGCCCCTTCCGGGTCATGGCGACCAGCGATGACGGCGTGCTGGAGGCCATCGAGCTTCCTGGCCGCCCCTTCTATCTCGGTGTGCAGTGGCACCCGGAGCGCACGCGCGATCCGGCACTGGGCGTGGGCATGGTGAAGCGATTGGTGGAAGCGGCCATGGCCGCGCGAGAAGCCAGGAAAGGCACGGTGAAGTGATGCATGTGACGACCCTGCTGGCCACGATGCTGGCCCTGCAAGCCGCTCCCCCAGCGGACAAGCCCCTCGGTGGTGCACCCCCGGAGGCTCCTGCCGCCGCGCCACCCATGGCCCCGGACGCGCCCGCGAAGCCGAAGATCGCCCCGATCGGCGTGGGTTCACCCGCGCCCCGGCTGAGCGTGGACACCTGGGTGAAGGGCGAGCCCGTGGCTGCCATCGAGCCCGGCAAGGTACACGTGGTCGAGTTCTGGGCCACATGGTGCGGACCCTGCATTCAGGCCATGCCGCATCTGAGCGAGGTGCAGAAGCGCCACCCGGAACTTGTGGTGATCAGCGTGGCCGGCATGGAGCGCGGAGCGCCTGGCGAGGCCGGCAAACCCGATCCGCGGCTCGAGAAGGTCCGTGCCATGGTCGAGCGAAAGAAGGACGTGATGGGCTACCGCGTGGCCTATGACGGCGACGAGACCATGCTCCGCGAGTGGCTGGTGCCCGCTCGGCAGCGGTCGATTCCATGCGCCATGGTGATCGGTCGCGACGGCAGGATCGCGTGGATGGGTCACCCGCTGGGCATGGATGCGGCCGTCGCGAAGGCGCTGCAGCAGCCTGGGTCCAGCAGCGCCGATCCCAGCGCGCCTTCATCGCCCTGAACGCCATGCTTCCCGTCGGGTATGCGACCAACGTGCACCCGGGTCGCAACCTGGCCGAGTTGCGCGCCAGTCTGCTCGGACCTGCCTCGGAGATTGCCCGCCTGGTCGATGGGGGGCCCCTGCCGCTGGGCGTCTGGCTCTCCGCCGAAACCGTGCGGCAATTGAGCGAGAGACCCGAGGAAGCCGATCGACTGCGCGACGATCTGCGGACGGCGGGTCTGCTGATCGGCGCCGTGAACGCGTTCCCGTACGGCAACTTCGCGGCCGAGCGCGTGAAGACCGGCGTGTACGAGCCGAACTGGGCGAATGCCCGGCGCGCGCTCTACACGCTGGCCGCCGCCGAATTGCTGCCGCGACTGGTGCCCGAGGGCACGCCCCATGTCAGCATGAGCACGCTGCCGCTGGGCTGGCGGCCCCGCTTCAGTGCCGAGGGCTGCGGCGCCAGCGTGGGCCTGGCGGCCGCCCAGCTGGAACAGGTGGCCCGCGGCTTGGCCAGGCTGGAGGATCGGTCCGGGCTTCGCGTGACTCTGGACATCGAACCCGAGCCGGGCTGCGCCATCCAGACCTTCGACGAGCTGTGCGGATTCATGGGGCATTGCCTGCGGCCACGCCGCGAGGAACCCTGCCTTGAGCGTCATCTGGGCGCCTGCGTGGATCTGTGTCATGCGGCCGTCATGGGCGAGTCACCGGAGCATCCCTTCCGCGCCTGTGCGGCATCGGGACTGGGCGTGCACCGGGTGCAGGTGTCCGCCGCGCTTCGGGGCCAGGCTGACGCGGCGTCCCTAGCCGCGCTGGCCCAGTTCGACGAGAGTCGTTGGCTGCATCAGGTGGTGACCGGGACCTCGACCGAGCCGAGGGTCTGGGAGGACATTCCCGACTTTCTCGGCTCGAACCCGACCCAACCGTGGCGATGCCACTTTCACGTGCCCGTCTTCATGTCGGAGATGCTTGGTCTGGCGACCACCGCCGACTCGCTGCCAGTGGCGCTGGCCCAGATCCGAAGCCTTTCTGGCCCATGCTTCGTGGAAGTGGAGACCTATGCTTGGTCCCGCCTTCCCCAGCGAGCGTCGCATGGATGGATCGAGGGCATCGCCCGGGAGATCCTCCACGTGCGCGGGCTGCTTGCCAACGGGCCCGTTTCCGCCCAACCTTGTCCCCGATGACCACCGCCGCGGCCACCGGCTCGCGACCCAGCGCCCTGATGGCGTGGCTTCGGCTGATGCGCGTCTCCAATGCGCCAACCGTGGTCACCAACGCCATGGTGGGCATGGCCATCGCCATGCGGTCCTGCACCGATCCTTCCCTGGCCGTGAAGCCTGCGATCACCGCGGCCACGGGATGCGTGCTCATCTACCTGGCGGGCATGATGATGAACGACTACTTCGACCAGCCGATCGACCGACGGGAGCGCCCCGGGCGCCCGATCGTGTCGGGCGCGGTCTCCGAGAGCAACGCGATCGTGGTCGCCATGGGTCTGCTTGCCTCGGGGGTCGTGTCGCTCTCTTGGACCGGCACCCGAACGATTCCATGGATGCTGCTGCTGGTCTCGTCGGTGCTGGCCTACAACATGATGCACCGCAGCATGCTGGTGGGCCCCGTGCTCATGGCCACCTGCCGCGCCATGGTGCCCACCATCGTGGCCATTGCCGCCGCCCCGGGCCAGCAGCCTCACTGGCCGCTGCTGGCGTTCTTTGCGCTGCCACTGGCGGGCTGCACGCTGGCCATCTCGCTGGCCGCACGCCATGAGGTCGGTCCACAGACACCGGCATCCGCAGGCGGCGCGGCGCTCTCCATGGCCGCGGCCGTCATGGGGGCGGCGGCCGTGATGCCTCTGGGCGCGGTGGCTCTGGCGCTCCTGGCTCCGACCGGCGGACTTCGCCTGGCCCTCTATGGATGCGGCGTGCTGACGGCCGCCTGGTGGGTGGTCCGCGGCATGTTCGACCTGGTGCAGCCGAACCGTGGCCCTCGTGGCGTGATGGCCTGGATCGCCACGCTGGGCATGATCGACGCCGCATCGCTGATCCTGCTCGGCCACCTGCGCCTGGCCGTGATCGCCGCGGGCTGCGCCCTGCTCACTCGCCTCATGCAGCGCCTGGTTGCGGGGTCCTGAGCATGCATCGGCCCCATCCGTGCGGTGCGCATCGCACGCTCCTGGTGATCGCGGCAGGCCTGTCCGCGAGGCATGTCGGCGCCAGCATGCCGTGGCTTCGCGAGCACGCCCGCGCAACGGGCGGTGTGCGGCCCCTGAGACCTCCCTACCCGGCGGTCACCTGCACCGCGCAGGCGGACCTGCTCACCGGGCGTGCCGCCAGCCACCACGGTGCAGTGGCCAACGGCTGGATGGACCGCGAGCAGGGCGAGGTGCGCCTGTGGCGACAGTCCAACCGTCTGCTGCAGGGCCCGATGGTGTGGGAGACCGCGCGTGCGCGATTCCCGGGGCTGACCGTGGCGAATCTCTTCGGCTGGTTCAACATGTTCAGCTCGGCGGACTTCACCGTGACGCCTCGCCCGCAGTACGCGGCCGACGGTCGCAAGCGACCGGACATCCTGGCCACGCCCGAGGGTCTTCGCGAACGACTGGTCCGTGAACTGGGCCCCTTCCCCCTCTTCCACTTCTGGGGGCCCGCCGCGGACATACGGAGTTCCGAATGGATCGCGCAGGCCACGGCCCGAGTGATGCGATGGCACGATCCCGCGCTCACCATGGCGTACCTGCCCCACATGGACTACGTGCTGCAGCGCGAGGGACCCGATGGACCTGGCGTGGTCGAGCAGCTGCGCGAACTCGACCGCGTGCTCCGGTTCCTAGTGGGCGAGGCCGAGGAGCGAGGCATCCGCGTGGTGCTGTGCAGCGAGTACGGAATCGAGGCGGCCACGCAGCCCATCCATCCCAATCGCGTGCTTCGCGAGGCCGGCCTGCTTGCCGTGCGCCGAGAGTTCGGTGGGGAGCAACTTGACCTGAACAGCAGTCCCGCGTTCGCCCTGTGCGACCACCAGGTTGCGCACATCTACACGCGCGATTCCGCCGCCACCGCGCGTGCGCGTCAGGTGCTCTCGCGGCTGCCCGGTGTGGAGGAGGTGATCGACGCAACGGACCTGGCGCGCGTGGAACTGGACCACGCACGCAGCGGCGACCTGGTGCTCGTGCCCACGCCTGGTGCATGGTTCGCCTACCCCTGGTGGCGACTGGATGAGGACGCGCCGGACTTCGCGCGGACCGTGGACATTCACCGGAAGCCGGGTTACGACCCGTGCGAACTGCTTCGTGACGGCTCCGGTCCTGTCGCCGCACTGCGAACGGGGTTGTTCCTGGCCCGAAAGGCCCTGGGATTTCGCGCCCTGCTCCAGCTCACACCGCTCGATGCGCGGCTGGTCCGGGGCACGCATGGACGCGCCTCACTGGCCGATGGGCTGGAGCCCGTGCTCATCGGCGAGGGCGCCTTCCTGCCGGACAAGTCTCCACTGCCGCTTCGGGACGTGCATGATGTGATCCTTCGGAACCTGGCCGGGGAGGCGGCATGAGGTGGGTCTGGATCCTGCTTTCATGCGTGATGGCCGCAGGCATCACGGCGATGCTGTGGCCCTCCCATGATCCCGGGCCCAACCGCGTGACCATGGAGGACGGGGCAAGCGACGAGCCCGCCCCACCCGTCATCCCGCCATCCGGTCCAACGCCACCTGGCGCCGCCAAGGCCCAGTCACCGATGGCCGCCACGTCCGCCAAGATCGGAATCGATCGCCAGCCTGACGGATCGCTGCGAATGGATGGCCGGTTCACGGTGACCGGATCGGGAAGCGAGCAGGATCCCTTCGTGATCGGCTGGCCGCTGCTGGCCAGCGCGGCCGAGACCATGGATGCGGGCGCAGGCCTGGTCGCGCCGCCGCCGCACATCGCATTCCTGAGCGGCCAGTGGGTGCAGATCAGCGCCTTCGTGGCCCCACCGCTGTGGGGCGAACGCACCAGCGAGTTGCTGGTCATGAAGAACCGCTGGGACGGCTGCTGCATCGGCCTGCCACCAACGCCCTTCGACTGCATCGAGGCCACGCTGTTGGAGCCGATCAAGCTGGGCGCCAAGCACAGCATCAGCTTCGGCACCATTCGTGGCCGGCTCGTGGTGGAACCTTTCGCTGCCGGCAACTTCCTGATCGGCCTCTACCGATTGGAGTCTGCCCGCCTCATCGCGGGCTGAGGGACGGGCTTACATATAGGACGCGTCTTCGACGCGTCCTATATGTAAGCCCGTCCCTTGCTTGGCCGATTCTGCCAAACTGCAAGCGTGCTACGCATCGGCTCGCTCACACTGGAAACGCCCCTGCTGCTTGCCCCGATCGCGGGACACTGCGATCTGGCGTTCCGAATCCTTTGTCGCGAGCAGGGTGGCGTGGGCCTGGCAAGCACCGACCTGCTCAACTGCCATGCCCTCCTGCGCCAGACAGGCCGCAGCCTCGACCTGGCCAGCACGAACGGGCTCGACCAGCCCTGCGGCATGCAGCTCTACGGCAACTGGACCGATCCGCTCCCGGAGGCCGCGATCTGGGCCATCGAGCATGGCGCTCGCCTGATCGACATCAACATGGGCTGCCCCGTGGACAAGGTGGCCAAGCGCAACGGCGGCTCGCTGCTGCTGTGCGAGCCTGGCGACACCGTGCAGCTGGCCGAGCGCATCGTCCGCGCGGTGGATCGGCACTCCAACGGTCGCGTACCCGTGACCGCCAAGGTCCGGCTGGGCTGGGATCCCGAGCGTTTCGTGGCCCCTTCGCTGGCCCGCGATCTGGAGCGAGCGGGCATTGCCGCGGTGACCGTGCACGGCCGCTTCACATGCCAGCTCTTCAGTGGCGAAGCGGACTGGAACCGCATCGGCGAGGTGGTCGCTGCCGTGGACCGCATTCCCGTGATCGGCAACGGCGACATCACCGAGGCGGAGCATGTGCCCGAACGCATGCGGCAGACCGGCTGCGTCGGCGTGATGATCGGCCGCGGGGCCCTTCGCGCCCCTTGGCTCTTCCGACAGGCATGGCACCTGCTCCGGACCGGTGAAACCGGCCCCGAACCCTCGTTCAACGAGAAGTGCCGGGTCATCCTTCGACACCTGGATCTGCTGGACCGCCATGTGCCCGGTCCGCACGCCGTGGACACCATGCGGAAGCGAATCAGTTGGTACGGCAAGACCATGGGACACATCAAGCCCCTGAAGGAAGCCATCCGGCTGGCTCCGAGCACCCAAGCCATGCGGGACGCCATTGGGCCCTGGATAACGCCGGAAAGGGACGCAATTCAGGCCATTCCGCAGTCCGCCCCCGCCCCCGTGCGATGAATTTTCCGTGGCCTATGCAACAGGCCTTGGGTGAGCCCGCGTAAAGACTCTGTGGAGGGAGGAGGTCCGGTCCATCCGTGCCGCCTCTGGGAGTGGCCACCCGGCACGTGCCTGGTGGACCAATGTTCGTTTGTTCAAAGAGGCGGCCTCAGGGTGAGGTTCTGTGCCTCGTGGAGGGCGGGAAATGGGAACTCATCATCGAAGAGCGGGAATCGGTCTGCTGTCGCTTGCCTCCGTCGTGGGGCTTGCAGCTTCAGCCAACGCCGCTGTGGTTTCGGTTTCAAGGGTCATCACCAACACCCGGAACACGGCGCAGACCTACGCCTTTGAAGCCTCAATAACGTCGTCCGAGAATATCGCGACCGCGGGGATCTTCGGATCCTTCTCCGTGGTGATCAGCGACTTCAACCGGAACGGCGTCATGGCCGCTTCGACGGCAGCGGGCGATCTCTACTCAGGCTGGCTCGGCTCAACCCGCGTGAAGTCCTTCGTGCCCTCCTCATCCGGCGGCCCGGCGGGCAGTTTCCAGCTTTCGGCCTCCGCCAACCAGCAGAACTTCTTCAGCGCAGCCTTCGGCACCGAGACCGCCCCCGAGGTTCTGGCCTCGTCCGTGAACATTGGCGACCAGATCCGGATCCGATTCGAGTTCGTGCTCTCGGCGGGGGATCAGGCGGCCATCTCCGGCAACTTCAACGTTGTGGACATGTCGGCGGTCCCTGGACCTGGTGCGGCCGCCCTGCTGGGCCTGGCCGCTGGCCTGCGGGGCCGGAGCCGTCGGAGGACCGAGAATGATTGATTGGGGTCATTTCCTTGATGCCGGCTTTTCATCCGCCATCTGGAACTGACCTTGGACCGTCGACTCACCCCAGCCCTCGCTGAGGTGAGTCCCAAGCAAGGAGAGGGAAAAGATGAACGCCTATTCCATTCTGCCCGCCCTGACCATCGGGCTCGCCTCGAGTGCCCTCGCCGGGCCGCTCCTCACCGTGACCGCCTCGGTGACGGGCTTCGCCATGCAGACCAACCTCTCCAACGGCCTGCCCACGGATGACCTGGGTCGCTACAACTACGTCGGCGGCCTCACGGCAGGCCCGAGCCGTTCGTGGTTCATCGACTGGGATCTCATCGGTGACGACACCGGCGCCCTGCCCGGCGCCACCTTCATCACCAACGGCTTCACGATCACCAACAACAGCGCAACGAGCCAGACCTTCGACATCACGGTGGCCTTCGCCTCGCCCGTGACGGCCAGCGCGGGTGCCAACCAGCTCAGCTGCTTCGCCAATCTCTCCGGCACGCTCACCTCGGATCGTGGCGGAACCGCGTCGCTGACCTCCGGGGCCCCAAGCCTCTGGCAGGGACAGATCAATGGCGTGACCAAGGTGTCGCTCACGCCGAGCGTGCCGACCACCACTTCGACCACCTTCTTCGGCCCCGTCAGCGACAGCTGGACTGGACTCATCCCCAACGGCCCCAACGTGCAGACCGTGGGCTACCAGATGAAGTTCACGCTGTCGGGCTACAGCACCGTGCAGTTCACCGGCCTGTGGAGCGGCACCGTGGTGCCCGCACCCGGCGCGATGGCCATTCTGGCGGCGGCCTCCGGGCTGGGCATGTCCCGGCGGAGGCGCCCCAACGCCTGATTTCGAGACCTCGGTCGCAGGTGCCAGGGAGCGCCGCGACCGGAAGTGAACCACTCCCCGTTGCGACCCGAGCCTTCCTTGTGGAGGCTCGGATCGTTTTTCAGGCCTTGGGCGCCTTCAGATCCTTCGCCTGGGGCAGGTCCTCGATGCGCGAAAGCCCGAACACCTTCAGGAACTCCGCGGTGGTGCCGTAGAGCATGGGGCGCCCGAGTTCCTCGGCCCGGCCGGTGATCCGGATCAGCCGACGCTCGAGCAGGCTCTTGAGCACCTCGCCGCACGCCACACCGCGAATGGCCTCGAGTTCCGATCGAAGCAGCGGCTGACGGTAGGCAATGATGGCCAGGGTCTCGAGCGCCGCCGGCGTGAGACGGCCCTGGGCCCGCAGACCGCGGACCCGGGCCAGCAACGGTCCGAACGCCGGCAGCGTGAGCAGCTGGAATCCACCGGCCAGGCGCTCGATCCGGAACGCGCGACCATGCGACTGGTACTCGGCGTTGAGCCCCTCGATGGCCTCGCGCACCTGCGCGGCGGCCGAATCCTTGCCCTTGCCGGAGCCCTTCAGCCCGAGCATGTCGACGAGCTTCTGTTCGGTGACGGGCCGATCGTTCGTGAGCAGCACCGCCTCCACCCGCATTCCCAGCGGCTGGTCGGCACACGGAGCCGCCGGGGGCTCCACCTGCGGGACCTGCACGTCTTCCGTCGTTTCGGTGGCTTCCGTGCCGCTCATGAAGTCGGATCAGTTCTTCCGGCCGCGACTCGCCGCGACCTTGGCATGGGCGAGTGCCTGGGCCCGTTCGACGGCCTCGCGGTCCGCCGGCTTGGTGCCCGCTCCGCTGACGGCCTTCGCATTGGCCTGCTGCAGCTCGGCCGCGGCGGATTTGCCATCGATGGACTCCGCGGCGGTGGCACTGTCCGCCAGCAGCGTGAGCGTGTCCCCCTGCATCTGGGCGAAGCCACCATCCACCACCATGGTCGTGCTGCTCTTGGCGCCGTTCACGGTGAGCGTGCCCGTTCCGAGCCGGGTCAGGAACGGGCTGGCGCCGGGCATGACACCCTTCTGGCCATCGAAGGCCTGGAAGGAGATGTAGGTGGCCTCCGCATCGAAGGCGACGCTGGAGGGAGTCACGACGGAGCAGCGGAGGGTGTTGGCCATGGATACCTCGAAGGGCGGAATGGTAGCAGGCCGCAGGATTTGGCCCATTTCACCGCGGCGGGCCATGAAGGGCCAGTGCGAAGTTCCGCCAACGCGGATCGGTGCTGACTTCCTTCCCCAGCACCGGCTGCAGCCAGCCGGGAATGGACACGGGATGGTGCTCCGATGGCAGTTCCACCTCGGCCATCCAGAGTGGCCAGTCCAGGAAGCGATCCACCTCCCAGGTCAGGTCGCCTTCGCGAACCCGGTGCCGGATCTTGCGGACCCTTCGACCCTCCGTGCGTGGCCACAGACGGTCGAAGTCGCCTGGCGAGAGGTCGCGCTCGATCTCCTGTCGCACCACGCCGGCGCCTCGCTTCACGGTGTGCAGCAGCGTCACGCTGCCGTCCGCCCGCTCGATGCGACGAAGACGACCCTCGTTGAATTCAGGATCGTCCGTGCCGTGATCCGGCAGGTAGCCCTGCTCGATGGTCCAGAGCTGGGCGCGGTCCGGGATCGACGGCACCCCCGTGAGCACCCAGACCCGCTCGATCTCCAGAGGCGCGCCACTCATCGTGCGGCGAAAGCGGCGCCGCGTGCCGCGTCCGTCCACTCGGCCACCAGGGCGGCCAGGGCCAGCTTGGGGTTCACGTTGCCGCGGACGTTCTCGTCGAATCGCTCGATGCACTCGATGGCGATCAAGGCATGCGCCATGGCCGCCGCGTCATCGGCCAGCGAAGCCGTGGCCAGTCGCTGGCGAAGATGCAGGCCCGCCATGCGCGCTACGATGGCCAGGCCCAGCCGGTTCGCGGCCTCCTTGCTCGCGTACTCGTTCTCCTTCACGATGGCCTCGGCGAGCTCCGCCGCACGATCATGCAGACGCTCGGCCAGTCCACCCGGGAACGCGCCCTGGTCCATGCGGGCGAAATCCGGCTGGAAGTCGCGCCACCAGGCGTGGAGACCCTGTGCCGCGGCGGCCATCGCGGCGCCTGGACTGCCCTCGGCGAACTGCAGGATCCACTCGCGCTCCGCACCGCTGCAGGTCAGTTCGCCACGGGCGAGCCACGCCTGCATGGCCGCCGGATCCAGCGGGCCGAACGCCACCTGCTGGCAGCGGCTTCGGATGGTGGGCAGCAGACGATCGAGCCGCGTGGTCAGCAGCAGGATGTGGGTGCGCGGCGGCGGCTCCTCGAGCGTCTTCAGGAGCGCATTCTGGGCCTCGGCCTCCAGCAGCTCCGCCTCGTCGATCACGAACACCTTCCCCTGGCCGCGCGATGGTGTCCGGAAGGCCGCCGAATCGTGCATGCGCCCCTCGCCATCGGTGCCCCCGATGAGCGTCTCGCGAAGCAGGTCGAGGGGGATGTTGAGCTGCTTGCGCTCGCGCAGCTCGCGGTTGGCGCTGTGCCGGGCCAGTTCCTTGTGGATGACCGTGAAGTCGGGGTGCGTGCCGGCCCGCAGCAGTTCGCCCTCGTCCGTGCCCAGTGGCGGTGCCAGGGCCTCGCGCTCCGCCGCGCCCGCCGCCGGATCGAGCACCAGCCCCGCAAAGAGCCGCGCAGCCAGCATCTTGCCCACGCCTCGAGGTCCGTGCAGGATCCAGGCGTGATGCACGCGTCCGCCCGCAAGCGCGCGACCGAAGGCCCGCACCACGCCCGGCTGGCCGAGAAGGGGTGAGACAGGCCGGATCATGGAGGGATCTCGATGAGCACCGCGGGCTGCGGCGTGGATGGCGTGCCCGGCGGCGAGCCCTTCTGCGGTGGCTGCAGCAGTTCCTCGCCGTTCACCAGCATGGTCGGGTGCTGTCGGAAGATGCGCTCCACGGGTGGGCTGAAGAGCGTGCTTCGGGGGTCGTAGGCCGTGCTGTCGAAGACCCCCACGGTCACGATGCTCGTGCGCTTGTCCTCGTCATGCCGGACCCAGGCGTCCTCACCCTTCATGCGCAGCATGCGGGCGTGCGCCTCGGCCTTGGCTCGGATCTCGTCCATGGTGAGCGTGTTGCTCTCGAAGTCGCTCCACATGGCCACCTGCACCGTGAAGAGCGGGTTGACCTTGGGGAAGCGGCGACGCGCGTTGGCCAGATCCAGAGGTCCCGAGGGTTCGCTGCTGGTCTGGACTCGGCTCAGGTACACACGCGCGAAGGGTCTGGCCCGGCCGTCCGGGGAGAGTTCCTTCACCTTCTCCAGGGCTGTCTTGGCGGCCGGATCCTGGGGCCCGGTGAACTGGCCCACCATCACCACCGATCCCCGGGCCGTGCTGCGGACATAGGCCTCGGCCAGTTCCGGATAGGCCTGAGCGAATCGATCGCGGGCCATGGCCGCCACCTTCTCGTGCCCATCATCGCCAAAGGTGGCCAGGACAACGCCCCACCGGCCCTGTCCGGGCTGAATGGGGGCGGATTCACCTGGCTTGGCGGGCTTCGATCGCTCACCTGCCGGGGCTCCGGGAATGCCGACACCCGGCACCGTCCGCCGCTGCTCGAAGGCGTTCCCATCCACCTCCTCGGAAGGATCCATGAGTTGACGAGCGGGATCCTCAGGGGAAGGCGAGGGAGGTGTCTTGGGTGGCACCGTCTGGGCCCCCGCCGGGACCTGCAGAATCAACGCCAGCAGCGCTGAAACCGCCCAGAGGCCATGGCCCCCGAGGGGTCCCAAGGTCCTGCCGGCCCGACCCTTGGGAAAATTTGCACTGGTGCGGGAATCGTTCAAGCGCTAGCCTTCGGTATTCCGATGGTACCCGGCGATCGCGGCGTTTCGCGATCACCAGTCCATCCCTGCCGCAGGACGCGGAAGGCCAGTTGCCGGAGTCGGTCCAAAGGATCTGGACCACCTCGGTGCGGAGTTTGTCATGTCGGAAGTCAACCCCATCGCAGGCAATTCCGGAGCCCCCATGCCCTCGTCCATCGGACGGGTGAAACTGGAGGCCACCGGCGCAGCGGCCGCGCCAGGAGCCCAGGCGACCTCGCGCATGCAGGGACAGGACCGGGTCGAATTCTCCGATCATGCCAGGCACCTTGAGCGGCTGCGCCAGCTTCCTGATGTCCGCCAGGGCAAGGTCGAGGCGGCCAAGGCGGCCATCGCCGACGGCATCTACGAATCACCGGACCGCCTGCGGGCGGCCCTGCTCCGTATGCTTGACGAGATC
>JBILWQ010000158.1:0-5032 GCA_044369805.1 Phycisphaerales bacterium | reverse complement strand
AGGTGGAGCACGACGAGCTCTTCAAGGCGATCCGCGAGGGTCGCCGGATCGACGATGCCGAATGGATGGTGCAGAGCTGCCGCCTTGCGCTCATGGGGCGCGCCGCCGCCTACACGGGCGACGCGGTCACCTGGGCGCAGGTGATGTCGGATCAGGCGAGCCTGCTGCCACCGGTGCTTTCGCTGGAAGCCCCGCCACCGGTGCCGACGGTGCGTCGGCCCGGGCCTCCGGCGAGCGCCTGAGGCTGGTCCAGGTGCCCAGCGACACCAGGCCTCCGTCAGCCTCGGCCCGTGTGATCCGGGCCGCGCGAGCCGCGTCGTCGGCAATCAGGTTCCGGCAGCGCTCGATCGGAAGCACGCACATCGCCGTGGCCAGGGCGTCCGCTCGCGTGGCATCCGCGGCCACCACCACCGCTTGTCGCGGCACGGGCACCGGCATGCCCGTCGACGGGTCCACGATGTGACTGACCTGCCGATGCCCGATCCGTCGAGGCTGCCCCCGGTCGCCGCTGCAACTCACGCCGCAGCTCGCCAGCAGCAGCGTCTCGGCCGGCTGATCCGCGGAGGCGGGCTCCACCACGATGCGCCATCCAGGCTCGCCGGGAGGCGCGGTGCCGAGCGCCATGTCGCCGCTGATGTCGACCATGGCGATCGGGCATCCCGACGACTGCAACACCGTGAGCGCTTCGTCCGCGGCAAGCCCCTGACCGATGCCCCCGAAGTCCAGCCGCACCCCGTGGCTCCGCATGATCACCTCGCCCCAGTCCTCGCGCCACTCCAGTGCATGCCATCCGGACCGCCGACAGGCGGCTTCGATCGTGGGGGTCTCCGGCCAGACATCGGTGCGGTCGGCCTGCCGCCAGAGTTGCACCAGTGGTCCAAGGGCCGGATCAAAGGCTCCCTCGGTGCGACCCTGCCATACCGCCGAGGCCTGCATGGCGATGGCCAGCCGTCCCTCCACCTGGGTTCGCTCACCCGCCTTCTCGGGCAGGCGCATGGCTTGGCTTTGGGGGTTCCAGTCGCTCAGGGCCAGGTCCCACGCATGGATCACGTCGAAGGCCCGCCGGGCGGCCTCGGCGGCTTGATCGGGATTGTCCGTGCACACCACGATCCTCGCTTCCACACCCATGTGGACCTCGGTGAAGGCCACGCGGCCGGACGCGAGCGAGGCCGACATGAGCAGCACCGCTGTCATCACGGCTGGTAGAGCACCTGGAGCAGGCTCACATCATCCTTGAAACCGGGGCCGCCTTGAACGGCCCTCGCATGGGCCAGCATGGTCTCGAGCGGATCCGGGCCCACGGCGGCGGGCCCCGCATGACGGATGAAGTCGTCCAGCGTCGCCATCTGTCCGTCGGGGCGCTTGAGCTCGAAGATGCCGTCGCTGTAGAGCAGCAGCCGCATGCCGGGCCGAATCTCCACCTCGTTGCTCTCGTGGGGCACCCCGGTCAGCGCACCGATCATCAGGCCCTGGCTCTCGAGCCGCTGCAGCGAGCCGTCCGGGTGCACCAGCAGTGCCGGGGGATGGCCAGCGCCGGTCCATCGCAGCCGGCCACGGGCCACGTCCAGGATTCCGTACCAGAGCGTGAAGAACATCTCGTTGTGGCGTTCCATCGGGAAGAGATCGTTCAGTCCCTCGACCACCGCGGCCGTGTCCCTCATGTCGCGGCCCGGCAGCGCATTGGAGTGGATCACGTTCATTGCGCTCACGCCCAGCAGCGCAGGTCCCACGCCATGGCCGCAGACGTCGAGCAGGTAGATGGCCAGCTGGGTGTCGTCCAGCCAGTGGTGACCGAAGGCATCGCCCCCGAGACTCTCGCTGGGCACGAAGCGCCACGTGGTGGTGGCCGCGCCGCCGGTCAGTGGCGCAGGCAGGAGCGACTCCACGTATTCGGCCGCTCGCTTGGCCTCCTCGCGGAGATGACGCTCGCTCGCGGCCAGCGCGGCGTAGGCGGCGTTGCGCTGCAGTGCGGCCTTGTGGCCCTCGGCGTGGTGGTGAAGGCGGGCCACCATCTCCACGGGATCCGGCAGCTTCACCAGGTAGTCGTTCGCGCCCAGCTCGAACGCCCTCGCCTTGGTCTGCGGTTCCTCCTTCGAGGAAAGCACCACCAGCGGTGTTTCCTGCAGCGATGGATGACGGCGGTAGGCCGTGACCAGGTCCAGGCCGTCCACGTCGGGCATGACCAGATCCTGAAGGATCACGGTGGGGCGAAGTTGCAGCGCCTGCTCGACCGCGAGGGCCGGGTCCTTGCAGTAGTGAAGGGTCCAGTCCGATCGACCCGCGATCATCTTCTGAACCGCAGCCGCGATGATGGGCTGGTCGTCCACCAGCAGGATCACGGTGGGCAGTGCTCCCGGTTGGGTGGCGATGGGCTTGGGGGTGGTCATCGGCGTGTGTGCACGGCATCGAGCATGGCGGCTCCGATGGCGTCGATGGAAAGCGTACGCGTGGCAGCCTCGAGCCGAACCGCGGTGCCAGGCATGCCCCAGACCACGCTGGTGGCCTGATCCTGCGCCAGAGTGGTCCAGCCGGACCGTCGGAGCGCCAGCAAGCCGGTCGCACCGTCTCGGCCCATGCCGGTCAGGATCGCCGCGGATCCCCTCAGGGCGCCACACGCCGCGGCGCTCAGGAAGAGCACGTCCACGGAGGGGTGATGGAGCTCATCCGGACGGACGGATGACGAGATGAAACGGCCGTGACCGTCGAACGCCAGATGGTCAGGTCCCGGGGCGATCCACGCGGTGCCAGGCATCGGGCGTGCACCCCGCTCCGCCAGGCGCACGGGATGCCCCGTCTCCTTCGACAACCACTCCGACAGACCGGGGGTGAAGTGCGAATCCAGGTGCTGCACGATCACGGCGGCGAAGGGCATGGGACGCGGCCACGCCCGAAGCACGGTGGCCAGGGCCTGAGGACCACCCGTGCTTGCCCCCAGCAGCGCCACCGGCTGCGCCTGCCCCGCCGGGGATGGCTGGGGGGAGGCCATGGTGACCGTGGACACGGACCGTTCCGCGCGGTTGAGCCGCTCGATCGTGCGGATGCGCCGGCAGAGCGCCTCGATGGCTGCGGGTGAAGACATGTTGGGCGTGTCGATGGCGTCGAGGGCGCCCGCGCCCAGCGCCTCGAAGACACGGCCGGCGTTGCCCGAGACGGTGGCGGTGACCACCAGGATCGGGCAGGGGGTCTCGCGCATGATCCGGCGCGTCGCCTCGACCCCATCCATGGCCGGCATGATCAGGTCCATCAGGATCAGGTCGGGGCGATCACCGGAGCACATCGCAACGGCTTCCAGGCCATCCATGGCCTTCCACGCCACCTCCGCGCCCGGCATCCGTTCCACGCACTGTCGAAGGGCCTCCATGGCCAGTGGCATGTCGTTGACCAGACCGATCCTCATGGGACTGGCTCCCCGACAAGGTCGGTCACCGTGTCCAGGAATGTCCGGTTCTGGAAGTCGCCCTTGGTCAGGTACGCGTTCGCGCCGGCGTGCAGGCCGGCTTCCCGGTCCTCGGGACGGTCCTTGTAGCTCACGATCGCAACGGGCAGTCGCTCGAATCTCGGGTCGCTTCTCAGCGCTCGCACCAGCTCGATGCCGTTCATGCGGGGCATGTCCAGGTCCGTGATGAGCATGTCGAACCCGCCACCGCGGAGCTGGTTCCACGCGTCTACCCCATCCACCGCCACCTCCACGTGGTAGCCCGCCCGCATCAGCATCTGCCGCTCCACCTCTCGAACCGTGATCGAGTCCTCGGCCACCAGGATCCGTCGGCGGCTGGGGCCTGCGGTGGTCAGCGTCGATGCCGCCGCGCCACGGATCCGGCCCTCGCCCAATCCCCGGCGGATGGAAACGAGCATGTCCTCGACATCCATGACCAGCAGGGGTACACCCTCCTCGTCCAGGGCGGACGCCGCCACGTGCGGGACCCGTCCCAGGCGAGCATCCAGCGGACGCACGACCAGGTCTCGCTCGCCAAGGAAGCCGTCCACCAGCAGGCCTGTGCGCTCGCCCTCGCCGCCGATCACCAGAATGCTGGCGTGGTCATCGTCGGTCGGATCGCCTTGCAGCTCCAGGAGCGTCGAGGCCTGCAGCACGCCGACGGATTCGCCATCAACGTCGAAGGCGAGGCGCCCCTCCGTCCGTCGCAGGTCGGCCATCGCAATGCGATCGATCCGGTCGATCCGGGCCAGCGGAAAGGCCAGTCGCTCGCCGCTCACCTCGATGAGGGCCGCACGGATCACGCTCAGGGTGATGGGCAGAGCCAGGACGAACGTGGTTCCCCGGCCAGGTTCGCTCTCCACCCTTACCGAGCCCCCGAGTTCCTGCATGGTCTGGTGAACCACATCCAGCCCCACGCCCCGACCGCTCACCTCGGTGACCGACCCGGAGGTGGAGAATCCGGGCAGAAAGAGGAACTCGAGAAGTTCCCCGCGGGCCAGTCCCTGCGCCACCTCCGCGGACTGCAGCCGTCGCTCCACCACCTTCGCACGGATCCGTTCCGGGTCGATGCCGCGCCCGTCGTCGCGCACGCGGACCTCGAGCATGCCCGCGTGGTGCCGGGCCTCCAGCCGGAGCATGGCGGCCTCGTCCTTGCCCGAGGCGCGACGATCCTCGGGCGACTCCACGCCATGGTCGATCGCGTTCCGCAGGATGTGGTTCAGCGGGGCGTCCAGTCTCGCCAGGATGTCGCGGTCCACCGGCGTCTGCAGGCCCTCGATCTCGAAGCGGACATGCTTGCCGAGCATGCGGGAGACGTCGCGCACCAGTCGCGGGAATCCTGCCGTGGCGTCGCCGAAGGGACGCATGCGGCTGCCGATCACCTCGTGATAAAGCCGCTCACCCACCTCCTCGGTGCGGCGGAAGGCGCTCTCGAGCATGCCGGTCAGACCCGTGACCGCGCGGTCGAGCGACGCCACCCCTTGGCTCGCGGCCGCCGGATCCCCGCCGGCCTCGAGCGATGTCCGCAGCCCGCGCAGCTGGGCGCGGATCTCGCGCAGTCCTCGCTGCACCTGGGGAAACCGGCGCCCCTCGACC
>JBILWQ010000157.1:0-5054 GCA_044369805.1 Phycisphaerales bacterium | reverse complement strand
GATGTACTCCAGGTGCCACGAGGTGTGGTCAGGCACCTGTCGCTGGGCGATCTCGTAAAGCGGAAGGGCATCCGCCGTGCGCTTCTGGCGAAGCAGCACGCGGGCCACCATGCCCGTGAGCGGTCTCATGCCTCCGGCGTGCGGAACGGCGGTCTTCCATTCATCCATCGCCTGACGGATCTCGGGCGACTGCGCCGACTCGAACGTGCGGCACTTCGACTGCACCCGTTCGAAGGCCTCCTCGTTGTTGCGCTTCATGAATGGCACGCCGAGCAGCGTGCGGATGGTGTGGGCGACGCGGAATTCGTCCCACGCGTTGGAACCCAGTCGCGCGGCATAGTCGGCATCGCTGGCGAGCCCCGCGGCCACGGTCTCGGGAACCGTCAGCGTGCCGGGCAGCGAGGCCATGCAACCGACCACGCAACGCGCCACCTCGGCCTGACCTTCGAGCGACGGGTGCACATGGTCATCGAGCAGCTTCCATCCGGTGGCGCCGCCCTCGCTCCGATCGCGGAAGCGTTCCGCCACATCGCACAGGGTGGCCCCCTGCCGTGCGGCCGCGTCGCGGACCGCCTGCTCGGTCTGGCTGATCGGTCGCCAGGGCATGGTGTCGAGGTCACGGGCCTGCAGGAAGGCTTCGCGGGCTCCCTTCACGTCACCCGCTGCGGCCAGGGCCTGGCCCAGTCGGAACTGCGCAAGGGCGCTTCTGGGTGCCAGAGCCACCGCCTCCCGAAGCGCCTCGATCACGGCACCATGCCCGGCCGCTTCCGCGGGAAGCGGGGCCGTCACCGCCACCAGACCACCGGCCACCGGATCGGCCGCCGCCTTCAACAGTCGCTCGAACTCCTTCTTCTGCGGCTCGGTCACGCCTCGCAGATCGTCCTCGCCCAGCGGCCCCATGCCCGATTCGTTGCTCGCCGTGGTGCACACGATGGCCGGAACACCGGCGGCCTTCGACTGGGCCAGCATGTTCTCCATGTGCAGGCCAAGGTTCCGTGCCGCGGCCTGCCGCAGCGGCGCATCGGCCGGAATGAAGGTCTGCCCGATCATCTGCTCCATGAGCGTGCGGCTCTCGTCGGAGCCACGATGCAGGAAACCCTCGACCGCCTGCACCAGCGCCAGCCCGCGCGCCGCACGCATGAGCGGCAGTGCCCAGGCGGGCGAAGTGCCCGACGCGTTGATGGACGCGGTGCCGTAGGCCCCGAAGAACTCGTTGTTGCCCACGTAGAAAACCATCAGGTCGGGGCTGAACCGCAAGGCTTCCTGCACCTGGTAGATGAGCGGGAAGCTGGCCACCGCCGTGGTGCCCAGGTTGATCACCTCCACCTGCCGGTCGGGCCACGCATCCTGCAGCATGGCCTGCAGGAACGAACTCATGGCAAGGTTCGAGGGCTGCGGATAGCCCTTCGCCGCCGATTCACCCACCAGGAAGATGCGCACGGTGCCAGCCGGCTTGGGCATGGCGAAGGTGCGGGCCTCGGTGTAGCCCGGACGCGTCGGATTGGCGAAGAAGTACGGCTTGAAGGCGCCGTACTCCACCAGGCAGAGCGAAGCCCCCCCAGGCAGTGGTCCGACTTCGCGGATGAAGGGCGGGTAGCCACCCCAACCGAACAGTCGCAGGACCACCTCGACCACGCCCAGCAGCAGCAAGGGCAGACCGAGGGTGACCAGCGTGAACACCACCCGCTTCCATCGGGGCAGCGGTGCGACGGGTGCGCTGTCGGGGGCCTTCTCGCTCATGGGCTAGAACTGTCGCTCCGGGTCGTGCCGCGCGGCTGGCAGATCGACCCACATGCTGGCGCCCTTCGGCGAACGCAGCTGCAGCCGATCCCTTCCCGCCAGGCGGCCAACAAGGCCCAGCGGCGTGATGACGCCGAAGAACACCACCGCCAACGCCACGGTGCCCATGACCGTGCCCACCGTCCAGACGAAGGCCATCCAGGCCCAGTAGGCAGGTAGTCCCGCGCGCGTGCCCGTGCCTGCGGTCAGCAGCGCGAAGGCGGCGAAGCCCCACAGCACCGTCGACAACCCCCTGGCGTGGGCGAACACGCCCCAGTCCACGAACCGGAACAGGCAGCCCATGACCGCAAGGGCCGCGGCCGTGAGCACGGCCCAGCGTCGCAGGTGCGCGGACGAGGGATGCCAGTCGATGGTGATCACGGTCGGTTCAGAAGAGCGTGTAGATGAACGGCGCCGCCTTGGTGCCTCCCAGCAGGATGAGCAGCCCGGCCAGCAGCAGCACCAGGATCACGGGCACCAGCATGTAGGCCTTGTGCGCCCGCACGAAGCCGGCCAGTTCGGAGAGGAAGGATCGTCGCTTGGCGGCCATGGGTGCAGCGTACGGCGTGCTCAGTCCGGACGGAAGGATCGCTTGTAGGCCTCGGCACCCTCCATGGGCGGCTGCCGCTCCTTGCGAAGGATCTGGTTGCCGACGACCAGCGTGTCCATGTCGGTGAACATGAAGCAGCGATACGCATCGCCCGGGTCATGCACGATGGGCTCGCCGCGGATGTTGAAGCTGGTGTTGACCAGCACCGGGCAACCGGTCCGCCGCTCGAAGGCGCTCAGTATGGCATGGAACCGCGGCGCTCGCTGCGGGCAGACGGTCTGCACGCGGGCGGAGTCATCCACGTGCGTGATGGCCGGGACTTCGCTGCGAAGCTGATTCAGCTTGTCGATGCCGCGGGCGCCCGAATCCACCACCGCTCGCCGCCGGCCCGCCGCCACCGGTGCCACCAGCAGCATGTAGGGGCTCTGGGCATCCAGCTCGAACCACTCGCGTTGACGCTCCTGCAGCACCGCCGGCGCGAAGGGACGGAAACTCTCCCGGAACTTGATCGCCATGTTCATGCGCCGCTGCATGCTGGGGTCACGCGGATCGCCCAGAATCGAGCGGTGCCCCAGCGCCCGCGGCCCGAACTCCGCCCTTCCGAAGAAGTGCCCCACGATGCGGCCTGCAGCCAGTTCCTGGGCCATGGCCTCGACCAGCCGTGGCTCGTCCAGCGTCTCGTACACCGCACCCATGGCGTCCAGGCTGGCGCGGATGCCCGCATCCGTGTGGTCGGGCCCGAGGTACGACCCCTGCTGGCCATCGCCCGGTTCCGCCAGGCGCGGCTTGTCCAGGTGTCCATGCCAGTGCATCAGCGCGGCCCCGATGGCGCCGCCTGCATCACCCGCGGCGGGCTGGATCCAGATCCGTTCGAACGGTCCTTCTCGCTGCAGCCTTCCGTTGGCCACGCAGTTCAGCGCCACGCCGCCCGCCATGCACAGGTTTCGCTGCCCAGAGCGTGCGTGCACGTGCCGGGCCATGCGAAGCACGATCTCCTCGGTCACGGACTGGATGCTGGCAGCGATGTCCATCTCACGCCGCGTGAGCGGACTCTCGGGCTTCCGCGGCGGGCCGCCGAACAGCCGGTGCAGCCGGCCACTGGTCATGGTGAGCCCGGCGGCGTAGTTGAAGTACCGCTGGTCGAGCCAGAACGAGCCGTCCGGCTGCAGGTGCACCAGTTTCTCCAGAATCAGGTCGCGGTACGCCGGCTCGCCGTAGGGCGCCAGGCCCATCAGCTTGTACTCGCCGCTGTTCACGCGGAATCCGCAGTAGTGCGTGAACGCGCTGTACAGCAGGCCGGGCGAGTGCGGAAAACGCATCTCCTGCCGCAACTCGATGGCGTTGCCCTGCCCCACTCCCCAACTGGCCGTGGTCCATTCGCCCACACCATCCAGGGTCAGGATGGCGGCCTGCTCGAAAGGGCTCGGGAAGAACGCGCTCGCCGCATGGGACTCGTGATGCGTGGTGAAGAGGATGGGCCCGGTGTAGGCCCCGCCCAGGCCCGCGTCGATCTCGCGCGGAAGGTGCAGCTTTTTCTGCAGCCAGCGCGGCATGGCTGCCAGGAACGCCGCGAAGCCTCGCGGGGCGAAGGCCAGCGAGGTCTCGAGCAATCGCTCGAACTTGATCAGCGGCTTCTCATAGAACACCACCGCATCCAGCTGATCCACCGTGATGCCGGCCCGCTGCAGGCACCACGCGGCCGCCTGCACCGGGAACCGCTCGTCGTGCTTGCGTCGACTGAATCGCTCCTCCTCGGAGGCCGCCACGATGCGACCGCTCTGCACCAGGGCGGCCGCACTGTCATGGAAGAACGCCGAGATACCCAGGATGCTGGTCACGCGAAGTGGAAAGATAAGCCCCGGTGCGAGGGTCGCTCGCACCAGGGCGTTGGTTCCGAATCAGTCCCGAGCCAGGCTCAGGCCTTGCGTCGGCGAGCCACCATGCCCGCCAGAGCCACCAGGGCCACCGCACCGGGAGCGGGGATGGCGTAGCTGAGGGCGTTGGTGGTGGTGAAGCTGTCACCCCAGTTGGCCATGGAGACCGAGTTGGTCGACAGGGCGTCGATCGCACCGTCGCCGCCACCGCCACCCGACGTGTACACGTCGAAGTAGAAGGTGCCGTCGCCGGACATGCCGATGGCCGAACGGCTCACGGTCAGGGTCACGTTGGTGCCGGAGAAGCTGATCGAGGCGCCGGGACCGGGACCGGCCCAGCCGCTGCCGCCGTTGTTCCAGGCCTGGGCGCCGCCGCCGCCGTCGACCCACGAGCCGACCCAGTAGTTCATGCCGCCATTGCTGGCGAAGTTGATCGGACGACCCCAACCGTTGCCGGAGGTGGTCTTCGTGGCCGAGCCCGGCGACGAGATGCCGATCATGAACTTGGCCCAGTCGGTGGCCGGAACGTTGCCGTTCACGGTCAGGGAGAACTGGATGTCCGTGGCGGTGTGCGAAACCTCGCAGCTGAGCAGGTTCGCAGTGCCGCCAGCGTCGGCGATACCCGAGCCGATATCCGTGGACGAGTCGGTGTAGGTCACGCCCGGCGTGGCATTCAGGCCACCGGCGATCAGGGCGACCAGACCGGTCGCGGCGAAGGCACAGATCTTCATGTCTTGGAACTCCTGTTTTTTCCGGCAAGGGACGGACCTTGGACCGGAGGTGCGGTTGCACCAGAGAGGGACTGAGGAACCAGGCGAGGATTGAGGGTTCGCCTGGCGTTTCGGGACGGG
>JBILWQ010000155.1:0-5078 GCA_044369805.1 Phycisphaerales bacterium | reverse complement strand
TCCTTGCCGATGGACTCGCGCTTCGTCGCGGCGACACGGGTGAACCCGGCCTGGTGATGGGTCTGCACGTGTCCATCGTGAACGAGCGCCAGCGCGACGGCTCCTACCGGAGCCGCTATGGATGGTTCATGCCTGATCACCGCGTCACGCTCACCCTGGTTCCGATCAGTGCCAAGGGCACGGTGGCCGAGCCGCGGGAGCAGGTGTTTCCCGTGGTGAACGAATTCCGCACCGCCGTCTACCAGATCGACAAGAACAGGGTCATGATCCCGCTGGCCGAGGCGCAGCGCATGCTGCGACTCGATGAGGGCACGCTGCACGACATGGATGCCCCGCCCAACGCCGATGGCTCGCAGCCGGTGCTGGGCCGCAGCCCCGCTCGCGTGCACCGGGTGCTGGTGCGCGCCAAGCCGGGCGTCACGCCCGATCGCCTGCGCGAGGCCGTGGAGGTGGCCTACGACCGGTTCGCCAGCGACGCGGCGGCGGACCCGGCCAGGGTGGTGCAGCCGCCGCGCCGCGACATGGTCTCCATCCTGACCTGGGAGCAGCACCTCCGCGACCTGATCGGGCCCGTCGAGAAGGAGCGCGAGATGATGCGGATCCTGTTCAGCATCGTGTACCTGGTCTGTGCCGGTCTCGTGCTGAGCATCTTCTGGGCCATCGTGCAGGAGAAGAGCCGGGACATCGGCATCCTTCGCTCGATCGGCGCGGGCCGCGCGGGCGTGCTCTGGATCTTCCTGCAGTACGGCCTGGTCATCGGCCTCGTGGGCGGCCTGGTCGGCATCGGGCTGGGCTGGCTCGTGATCACCAACATCAACGTCATCCATCAGGCCATCGGCGAGGCGGCTCCACCCTGGTCGTGGATCGCGTGCTTCGCCGCGTGCGCGGTCGCGATGCTCATGACGCTCCGTCAGGGACTTCGAGGCGTGCTGCTGCCCACCCTGCTCTGGCTGGTGGGCGCCATCACCCTGGGTCTGGCGGGCGCCGGACTGATGGCCCACCGGGGCACGCTCATCTGGGATCCGGCGGTCTACTACTTCAGCACGATTCCCGACCGTGTGGACTGGGTCACCGCTGGCATCACCTGGGTGGGCGCCGTGGTCTTCAGCGTGCTCGGCGCCAGCGTGCCCGCGGCCAAGGCCGCCGACATCGATCCGGTGAGGGCCCTTCGCCATGAGTGAGGCCCCGCTGCTTCAGGCCAGGGACCTTCGCAAGACCTATCGCATGGGTCGCCTCGACGTGCCGGTGCTGCGCGGCGCCGATTTCACCATGCGGAGGGGCGAATGGGTGGCCATCCTGGGCAGTTCGGGGAGCGGCAAGAGCACGCTCATGCACCTGCTGGGCCTGCTGGACGAGCCGGATCCCGCCAGCGGCGGCGTGTGGTTCGAGGGCCGACCGGTGGCGGGGCTGCGCGGTGGCGCCCGCAACCACTACCGCAACCGTTCCGTCGGCTTCGTGTTCCAGTTCTATCACCTGCTTCCGGAACTGACCGTGCTCGAGAACGCCATGCTGCCCTGCCGGGTCGCGCGAGCGGGAAGCGCGGCCGCCGCGCATGTGCGGAGCCTGCTGACCGCCTTCGGGCTCGATCACCGCCTGCATCACCGCCCGCGCGAACTCAGCGGTGGCGAGCGCCAGCGGGTGGCCATTGCCCGAGCACTTGCCAACCAGCCTCGCGTGCTGCTGGCGGATGAACCCACGGGCAATCTGGATGCCCGCACGGGAGGCGAGATCCTGGACATGATCACCGGCCTGCATCGCCAGGGGCTCTCGATCGCCATGGTCACGCACGATCCCGCGGTGGCCGCCCGGGCCGACCGCGTGGTGCAGCTGGTCGATGGCCGCGTGGCCGATCGCTGAGTCCGATCAGGGATTGCGGCGGTACCAGTCCTCGACGATGGCCGCCAGCCCCGCCGCATCGCACCGGAAGTGCGCCTTCAGGGCCGCCTCCCACGGCATGCCCGTCTTCACGTCCTTCACCCACTCCCCAAAGGCGTTGCCCCGCTGGTCGATCATCAGGCAGATGGCCAGATAGCCCAGCGCGTAGCCCTCGGCGTTCGGGCCAGGCCACGAGCCGCTGGCCGCGTCGCCCTGGAAGAACGGCAGCGTGGACTGGCCCGACCGGATGAAGCCGATGCCCTGCGGACGCCGCCCGCGGTCCACCGGCGAACTCTCGAAACTTCGGGCCGCCACGAACTCCGCGTAGCCCTCCTCGGCCCAGATCGGGAGCCTGGCGGGCGTGCCGTAGCGGTGCATGATGCCGTGGGTGGCCTCGTGCACCAGGGTGGCCATGAACTGATCGTCATCCGGGCTGCGCCAGGCGTTCACGATGACCTTGGGGCCGATCATGTGGCAGAGGCCGATGCAGCCCGGGGGCACCACCTGATTGAAAGCGGCCATCTCGATGGCCTTGAATCGGCTCTCCTCGCCCGAGACCACGCAGACGCCCTTTCCGTGGAAGAGGTTCAGCCCCGCAGGCAACGCGAACATCTCGGCCACCTTCAGGTACATGCGGTCCATGCGCTTGCCCAACTCCGCCGTCTCGCCGCGGTTGAGATCGCTGTAGATGACCCAGTACTCGGTCTCAAGGGGCGTCCAGCGCGCGTTCACCGAACGCAGCGCTCCCTTGGTGAAGTTCCTCATTTCCTCGAGATCCTCGGCACGCTGGGCGTCGGTGGCGATGGGCCAGAGGGGCACGGCGGAATCCTTGCCGCCGCCCGGAAGCACGGCCCGCAGCCGGCGCTCGGCCGCCACGCGGCGCAGTTCCTCGCCCTCGGCCCGGGCCTTGTCGGCCGCCTGCTGCAGCGAGCCATCCTTGCGCACGGCCTGACGGAGGGCCGAGTCGCCCATGCGCCCGCCATCGGCGGTCGAGAGGAGCGCGCGACCCAGCAGCAGCTGCTGCTTCGGGTCACGGTCATCGATCACCTTGCGGAGCGTGCGGTTCACGTCCGCCGCCACCAGGTCGGCCCAGAGCACGCGGCCGGCACTGCCCTCGAAGCCGTCACCGTCCCAGGCTCTCAGCGACTCCGAGACCGTGCGTCCATCGGCCATCTTCACCCGGATCGAAAGCGGCGTCTCCAGCGTGCCTTGCGCCGCCGCCCCGGCCGCGACGAGCCCGGCGAGGCCAAGGGCGAGAAGCCAAAATCCGCGGCGGAAGATCACTCATTCAGCCTATCCGGCTACCATCCCTCAAGGAAGGGCTGGATCAGGTCGATCCCCCCCACCGCAGGAGGTCCTTTTCCGATGTTCGAACGTCTCACCGATCGCGCCCGCAAGGTCATGGCCCTGGCCAACCAGGAGGCCCAGCGCTTCAACCACGAGTACATCGGCACCGAGCACATCCTGCTCGGCCTGGTGAAGGAAGGCAGCGGCGTCGGCGCCAACGTGCTGAAGAATCTCGGCATCGACCTGCGAAAGGTGCGTCTGGAGGTGGAGAAGCTGGTCAAGAGCGGTCCCGAGATGGTGACCATGGGCAAGCTGCCCCAGACCCCCCGGGCCAAGAAGGTCATCGAGTACGCCATCGAGGAGGCCCGCAACCTCAATCACAACTACGTCGGCACCGAGCACCTGTTGCTCGGCCTTCTGCGCGAGCAGGACGGCGTGGCCGCGCAGGTGCTGCTGAACCTGGGCCTGAAGCTGGAGGAGGTCCGCGAGGAGGTGCTGAACCTGCTCGGGGCCGGCGGCGACAGCGAGCAGGAGAACGCCCCGCAGGCCGCGGAGCCCGCTGCCCCCGAGGCCGGCGAGCCGGCCCCCGGCACGGCCCGACGCGGCAAGAGCAAGACCCCGGCCCTGGACAGTTTCGGCCGCGACCTGACGGAACTGGCCCGCAACGGCGAGCTGGATCCGGTCATCGGCCGCGCTCAGGAGATCGAGCGCCTGGTGCAGGTGCTCTGCCGACGCACCAAGAACAACCCGGTGCTGCTGGGCGAGGCGGGCGTGGGCAAGACCGCCATCGTGGAGGGTCTGGCCCAGCAGATCGTCTCGCAGAGCGTGCCCGACCTGCTGCACGACAAGCGGCTGGTGGTGCTCGACCTGGCCATGATGGTGGCCGGCACCAAGTACCGCGGCCAGTTCGAGGAGCGCATCAAGGCCGTCATGAACGAGGTGCGCCGCGCGAAGAACATCATCCTGTTCATCGACGAGCTTCACACGCTGGTCGGCGCCGGCGGTGCCGAGGGCGCCATCGACGCCAGCAACGTGCTCAAGCCCGCCATGGCGCGCGGCGAGATCCAGTGCGTGGGCGCCACCACCTTCGACGAGTACCGCAAGTACATCGAGAAGGACGCCGCGCTCGAGCGCCGCTTCCAGTCCATCCCGGTCGACCCGCCCGGCCCCGAGCAGACCTTCGAGATCCTGAAGGGCCTTCGCGAGAAGTACGCCAGCCACCACCGCGTCAAGTACACGGACGGGGCCCTGAAGGCCGCCGTCGAGCTCAGTGGCCGCTACATCCCGGGCCGCGTGCAGCCGGACAAGAGCATCGACGTGATCGACGAGGCCGGTGCCCGCCTGCGCCTGAAGACCATGGCCAAGCCGCCCGACCTGACCGAGCTCGAGTCGCGCATCGAGCGCCTCTCGGTCGAGAAGGACGAGGCCGTGAAGGGCGCCGACTACGAGAAGGCCGCCGAGCTGCGCGACCAGGCCGAGAAGCTGCGCAAGGAGAAGGAGAAGCTCCAGCAGCAGTGGCGTGACCGCATGAACGAGACCACCGGCACGGTGGACGAGGAAGTGATCGCCGAGGTCGTCAGCAAGATGACCGGCGTGCCGCTCACCCGCCTCGAGAAGGAGGAAAGCGCCCGCCTGCTGCAGCTCGAGGCCGAGCTGCACAAGACGGTCGTGGGCCAGGACGAGGCGGTCAAGGCCGTCAGCCGGGCCATCCGCAAGGCCCTCATCGGCCTGAAGGACCCGAAGCGGCCCATGGGCTGCTTCATCTTCCTGGGCCCCACCGGCGTCGGCAAGACGCTGCTGGCCAAGGCCATCGCGGAGTTCATGTTCGGCGACCAGGAAGCCCTGGTCACCCTGGACATGAGCGAGTACATGGAGAAGCACAACGTCAGCCGGCTGATCGGCGCCCCGCCGGGCTA
>JBILWQ010000347.1:0-13362 GCA_044369805.1 Phycisphaerales bacterium | reverse complement strand
CACAACGTGATTGGAACGGGTTAACGGAGGGCGGTAATGGTGTACGTGCAGGCGGGTTAAAACCCGGCGCTAAAAAGAGTCCCCATCGCTTTTTGCTCGTGAAGCGCCTCCAGGCCACCCTTTAACGCAATCAGCGCAATCTCGGCAGCAACCCAGCTGTACTGGGCGGCGACCTCCTCGGCGATACTTTTTTGCTTTAAAAACTCTGCCTGCAAAAGATCCGGCGACGTTTTAAACCCGAGGGATTGCTGCTGCCGAATGGAGACCAAATTGGTTTCGGCGTACTGGCTAAGCTTTCGGGCGTACTCAAGGTGCTTAATTGCCGTGTCGATCTCACCTAAGATCTTTGCGGCGTCGTTTTGTAGCCGGTGACGCACGGCCTGCGCATCAAACTGAGCGCGCCGCAGGTTGGCTGCGGCCTGGCGTGCGCTGCTGGTGACCTGGCCGCCTTGAAATATCGGCAGCGTAAGCTGCAGCCCGAGGCTGGTGGTCTTCGACTCTCGCCCGAGCGCCACCACGGAGGCGTTGTTGTCATAGATTTGGTTGCCCACTAAGTCCACTGTCGGCAGGTGATCGGCGTTAATTTTTCTCACCTCAAGCTCGGCGACCTGGATGGCGTTTTGCGCCGCCCTCAGTTCGGGGTTGTGCGCAAAGACCTGGCTTAAGAGCTCAGCCGATGCGGCCCCAAGCGGCACCGATGGTGCCGCAAGCTTTAGGCGTGCCGGCTGCAGGGCCCCGCCTGCTAAGAGCTCAAACTTAGAGCTCACAAACGCAAGCTCCTTTTCCTTACCTGCGATCTCGCGCTGGATGTTGGACTCCTCGGCCGTGGCCTCAAGCGCGTCCGTTACTGGCGCTAGGCCCTTGGCGCGCATCTCATCGAGCTGGCGGGCGCGGGCCTGCCAAAACGCAAGCTGACTTCTTAGCGCGCCAAGCTCCGCCCCGAGCACGAGGTGGTCACGATAAAGCTCGGTGGCGCGCAAGATGGCTTGGTACTTTGCAAACCGCAGCCGCGCCTCGGCCTGCTCTGCCTGGCTTGAGCCCTGTAAGTAGGCGACCCAGTTTCTTGGCCGAATAAGCGGCTGGCGAATAATGATGGACTGATTTGATGAGTCATAGACCCGCGTTGACCACGGCCCGGACCGTCCGCCAAGGTTGGTGCGGATCGTGGACTCGCTGTCTGGAAACTCCGAGGCCGTTACGGTCACGCTTGGCAGGAGCCCGGCAAGCGCAATGTTTTTATTTTCTACCCCCGCGTCGCGGGCAGCCCTTGCGGATAAAAACTCCGGGTCGCGCTCAAGCGCACCGCGGATAAATTGCTCAAGGTTTACCGAGCCCGAGCCCTGCGCGCTCACCGGCCCGCAGGCAAGCCAAAGCGCGCCCAGGAGGCTTACGCCAAAAGCGAGACGCTTGCGGGCAGTGACTTCTTTGGGGTTAGACGCCAACGCCATCTTGGGTCCGTTTGTGCGTGCTGTGCCACTCGTTGGCCATCTCGCAGTTTTCATAGTCCTTAAAGCAGGGGGTCCCGAGCGTGTAGTGTAGCAGCGAGGCGTTGTAGTTATCGGGATACTCAGTGGTGAGCCAATTCCATTCTTTGGGCAGCTCGCCAACCTCCTCATCGGTAAGCCAGGAGAAGCGATGCAAAAATGCCCCGGTCTGCTTCATCACAAACTCGGGCAGTAAAATTTTATGCTTCGGGTGCGCGCAATTCCAAAGAATTAAGCTTGACCAGTTCTTTCTTGGGTAGTTTTCGTTTTTGTTTCCCAGATACTTATCCTGGGCTTTGGTTTTGTAGTCATGCTTAGCCACCAGCACGGCCTTGCTGGGGTCGCGCAGTTTCCAAAGTTTTGCAATGTCGTCGCGACAGATCATGTCGCCGTCAGCGAAAATGGCCCAGCCGTCAAACTCATAGAGCCATGGCGTTAAGAATCTAGAGTAAATAAAGGTGTTGCTGCCGTCGGTGTGGGTCTCGGCGTAGTTTTTTAGCGCATTAAGTGCAAGCGGCGCAAAGCTTACGGGCTCGCTGGCTTTTTCTAAGACGCTCTGGCAAAAGGTGTGATAGGCCACGGCCTCGCGCTGATCAAACCCTATGACTATTCGGATCATGTTTACTCCTTCGGCCTTCAGGGGGCCCCTTAGGTGACCTTGTGGTGCACGAGGTCGTGCCAGGACAAGAGCCCGGCAAGCTGATTGTTTTTCACGCAGACAAGTCGGCTCACGCGCTGCTCATCAAAAATCTGAAGCGCAACGCTTGCCAGCTGCTCCACGTCAATTGTTTTGGGTGTTTTGGTGACAAACTCGCCGATCGGCTGGCGCAGCACCTCTGAAAAATTCTCCCCGTGCTGGGTGATGAGTCTTCGCATGTCGCTGTCGGTAAAGATTCCGGCAAGCGCATTATTTTTTGTCACCACCACCGCGCCGTGGCGGGTTTTGGAGATCTCCGAAATCCCAGAAAGTAGCGGCGTACTCACCTCGCAGTGCGGCACGGCCGCAATCGGCGCCATCACATCGCCCACCCGAAGATAAAACCGCCGCCCCAGGGCCCCCAGCGGGTGGCGGGCAGCAAAATCTTCTGCCGTAAAACCGCGCGCCGAGAGCGTTGCCATGGCCAGCGCATCGCCTAAGGCCAGCTGCACGGCCGTGCTTGCCGTGGGCGCAATCCCCAGCGGGCAGGCCTCACGATCGATGCTGGAGTCAAGAATCAGGTCCGAGAGCTGGCCTAGGCGGCTTTTTCGGTTGCCGCAGATGCCGATCACCTGCGCACCAAAGCGCTTCGCAAACGAGACGATGCTCACCACCTCATCGGACTCGCCGCTATTGGACAGCCCGATGACCACATCCTGGGCGGTGATCATCCCCAGGTCGCCGTGTCCGGCCTCGGCCGGGTGAACGAAAAAAGATGGTGTTCCCGTAGAGGCCAAGGTGGCGGCGATTTTTTTAGCCACATGGCCGCTTTTTCCGACACCGGTGAGCACGACCCGACCCGCGCAATTAAGTAGCAAGTCGATGGCTTTTTTAAAGTCGTTATCGATGCGCTCGGCAGCCCGCGTGATGGAGTCGGCCTCGATGCGCAGCACGGACTTGCCAAGCGCGATCGGGTCAGAGTGCTGAGGGCTGTTCATTTGGGGTTTTTTAGTCTTGGGGCGGCGTCAGTCGGGCGCTCAGGCGAGGGTAAACAATCAACCAAATTCATCCGTAATTAACCCTGAATTATACTCAGGATTAAGCAGTGTTCGGCCCCGTTTCTCGCTGTCTGGGCCTGCAAATCCTGGCCCCAATCTGCTGCCCCGAAATGAAGTGAGAGACCGTGTCGCTAATTACTGTCACATCCGAAGATCCCGTGCTTGATTTTAGCGATCTGATCGATGCGCTGGTCCTGCGCCAGCAAGACAGGATCGCACAGCGGCCGTGGTTTGAGGCGAAGTTTGTTCGCCAGCTCGATCAGCAGCTGAATTCATTATTTAATCGCTACGAGACCTTTAAAGACCGCGTGCTGGCCGATAAGGCCGCGAAATTCAAAATGGCGGGCATTACCTTCATGGCAGAAGAAGGCGCCGGCATTACCACGCTGAGCGCTAAGTACGCAGGCTTTACCGTCACCAGCCCGCCCGGCGGGCAGGCCTTAGTTGATGGGACCTGGACCATTGGCGGGGCGCTTAGTTACAGCGTGACCGCGCTTCGTGAGGCCCAGGCCAACGACGGAACCGTCACCACGCAGGTCCGCATTACGCTTTCCGGAGACACCTTCGCCGGCACAAACGGGCAGACCCTTGGCGAGGTGACCAATGTCCCGGATGGGCTTACCGCCTCTTTGACCCGGCAAAACGACACGCTCGCGATACTGACCCTCTCGGGCAAGGCCGAGGCGCACGCGTCGGTTAACTCAATTACCAATCTTACGGTTGAGTTTTCGGCCGAGGATTTTTTCTCCCAATCGATTGCCGGAAAATCAAATCTCATTCAAGACTTTTCGCTTACGTTTTATTCGCTGATGCTAAGCGAGAGAAATAACGTCTTAGAGATCACGGGCTCGGTGTCTGAGGTCATTCGAATCGATTTGCAGTCGAATAAAACCCTGGTGGGTGGTGTTGAAAATGAGCTCCAGTCTGGGCTCATGGCTGCCGTTACGGATATTGATTTATCGGACATGATCGTTGCGGCCTCGGGACTGTCGGCCGATTACGTCGTGACCGTGATTGGCGATGGCCAAGACAATGACCTTATCGCCGCCGCAGTCACCGGCAGCTACCGGCTCGGCAGCGGCAACGACACCCTCACCCTGGGCTCGGGCGTAGACACCGTGGTTTTTGAAAGCACGGGCTCGGCAAACGGTGTTGATGAGATTGAAAACTTTAAAATTGGCACCGGCGGCGACATTTTGAAAGTCACGGAGTTTTTAAATGCGCCGCAGCTCGCAAACCTTGCCAACGTGGTGAACCTGGACACGGGCTCGGGGGCGAGCACCTGGGGTAATGGCGATGTCTTGATTATGGTGGGCTCTGGATTATCAACTCCCACCGCCATTGAGGCGGCCTTTACGGGGCAATTCACAACCAACGCCCGCGGCAAGGCCGTGATCATTACCGCCGATGTAATCGGTGATGCGTCGGTCTGGTACCTGGTGAATCAAGACAACATCAACGACATCGCGGTCTCAGAAATCACAAGGGTCGCAACGCTTGAGGATTTGGCAAACTTTGGGATGTCGGGGTTTGCGTTTACCTCGGCAAATTTCGCGTAAGCGTCTTTATTGACTGCGAGTTGGCAGCGCTGAGTCACAGCCCCTCAGATGGCAGTAACGTAGCCTAGCCCATCGCCACCGAGTAGATTGCAACTGCGCCGATGCCGCGCAGCTCGTGCACACCGAGCGCTTGGCAGCCCTCTGGCTGGACGCTTTTTGCAAACGCCTCGTTGGCCAGCACCGCGCAGTGAAGCTCCTTGGCTTTATTTTCAAGCCGCGCGGCGGTGTTTATGCAGTCACCGACTGCCGTGTAGGTCGCCCGATAGTGCGTGCCGAGGTCGCCCACCATCGCCAGACCGGAGGCGATGCCGACGCGAACTTTAAGCGCAGCCAGGCCCTGCGCGCGCAGTGAGGCGTTTAATTTCTCAAGCCGCTCGTGCATGGCCTTGACCGCCCAAAGCGCCTGCGATGCGTGATCGGGCTGCGCAAGCGGGGCGCCCCAAAACGCCACCAGCCCATCTCCGGTGTACCGATCCAGGGTCCCGCGCGAGCTCCACACCGGCTCGGTGAGGCACTCCAAAAACCCCCGCGTCATTGCCGCAGACGCCTGAAGATCCAGGCCCGCGATGGCTTTGGAGTAATCCACCATATCCACCACCACCACGGTGATCTCGGCGTGGCGTAGCCTGAGCGGATCAAAGTTTCCCGACCGCAAGAGCTCCTGCAGCACGGGGCGGGCGACATAACGAGACAGTAAATTGATGGTGGCCCGCGCCTCGCGGCGCGCCCGGCTAAGCTCACTAGGAACGAAAAACGCCGCCAGCGCGATTAATCCTGAGAGCGGCGCGGTTAAAAACGCGTCGCTGCCTAAAACCGCCTCACGGGTGATAAAGCCTACCCAAAGCGTAAGCCCCAGAGCCGTTAACGCGAGCGCGAGCTTTAAAGATAAAAGCCCAATCAGCAGCCATCCGATAAGCGCCAGCAGTGTGAGCCCGGCTGCAAGCACCGCCCAGCCCGGCACGGGGGCGGTCGGGCTGGGGCCAAGCAGCTGCTCGATGGCGTGCGCGTGCACCAGCATGCCGCTGGTGCTTGGCGATAAGGCGGTCGCGACCCGGTCCGATAGCCCGAGCGCGCTTGAGCCGATGAGAACGATTTTGTCTTTTAAAAGCCCCTGCGCAAGGGGCGCGCCCTGGGTGTCAAAAAGCGCATACGCCGGCAGCATCGACCAGCTCTCGTCGGTGCGCTGCATGCGCAGCACAAGCTGGCCGGAGGGCGGCCGACTGCTGCTCGCTAAGGGCGTCCCCGCGCAGTCGATCGCCGCAAGGCTTAGCGCCGGGTAGAGGCCTTCTTGCCACCGCGTCAGTAGCGCCAAGCGGCGAAGCTTTCCGTCCTCATCAGGGGCAAAGCCGATGTTGCCAACGCACGGCGCCTGCTCAAGGCCAGCGTGATTTGCGATGTAGCCAAAGGCCGGCACGGCAGCGGCGGCGTTTAATGCGCCAAGGCCGGTAGCGCCCGGGCCGGCGGGTTCATTGCCGGCGGTGGCTCCGGCGGGAACGCCTGTCTGATTGGCAATGGGCCGGCTTACGTAATCAAAGACCTGCGAGAGCACCACCTGACGCTGCGTTGCGAGCGCCAAAAGCCGCGCATCGCCTTGCCGATCGCGTGGCTCAGGAAACACCATATCGAGTACGACAAGCCGAGCGCCTTGGTTAAGTGTGGCCTGCGCCAGGTCAGCGATCTGGGCGCGCGACCACGGCCAGGCCCCGAGCCGCTTTAGGCTCTCCTCGTCGATATCGACTAACGCGACGTGCTCAGAGGCTTGCGGCCGCGCGAACATCTGCTGCACCGAGTCACGAAACGAAAACTCGATGGCGTAAAGCAGCGCGAGTTTTTCTGCGCCTAGGTGCGCAAGCACGGTGAGGGTGAGCGCCAGCCCCAACGCAAGCGATCGGGTAAGCCGTAATCGGGCGGCCGGCATCAGGCTAGACAGGCGCATTTGGGCTCAATGATAATCGGGTGTATGTCTTGTCTTAGGGTTTTGGGCTGCGCAGGCGGGGTGGGCGGCGGCCGGCAGAGCACATGTTTTTTATTAGATGGCGTCACGCTAATTGATGCCGGCTCGGGGCTTTTTAGCCTCAGCTTAGATGAGCTTGGCGCAATCCAAACAATCGTGCTCACCCACAGCCACCTCGATCACGTGCTCGCGATCCCGCTTTTGCTTGACGCGGTGGCCGCATCAAGAAAGTCCCCGCTCACCGTCTACGGGCTGCCGCAGACCTTGGCCGCCCTAAGCCAGCACTTTTTTAATGGCCAGATTTGGCCCACCCTTGATGAGCTTAGCCGAGAGGGTCGGCCGGCGGTGCTGCTTAAAGAAGTGGCCGTGGGGGAGAGAGTTCTTGCCGATCGGATAACCGTTTTGCCCGCGCACCACGCCATCGCCGCCTGCGGCTACGCGATCGCAGGCGACAGCGGCACGCTGATCTTTACCGGCGACACCCGCGCCGGGGACGCGTTTTGGCAGGCCGCCAACCGTTTTCCCGACCTCACGCATCTTATTATCGAGACCTCTTACCTCAACGCGGACCGCGAGCTGGCGCGCCAGGCTTATCACCTCACGGCCCACGACCTCGCAGCCCAGCTGGGCGCGCTTCGGCTAAATCCGGAGATTTTTATTACCCACTTAAAGCCCGGTTTTGAGTTGGGCATCATGGATGAGGTTTTTAAATCTCTCGGCGGGCAGCGCAAAGTCAGCGCGCTTTGCCAGGGCGCGGCGATTGATTTTTAGGGGATTTTTTCGCGCAACGCTTATGCCGTCTCTTTTAAACTTGGTTAGACATTTTTGCGCAGCATGCAGATACCCGTAAAACGCCGCACCCGCTTGCTTCTTACTTTGGCAGCCAAACGACATCTTCGTTAACCGCATATAACCGACAGGGCGACTTGGCGCCCCGGTTGCAAAATTCAAGCGCTCTCGACCGGGAGTCCCACTGCCCGTTAGACCATCCCCAGCGGCCCTCGGAGTTAATCGCAAACGCTTTCGTTGAGTCTTTTGTGATGAAGTTTCTGTAGCCGTCTTTTCCTTTTTCGCCCAAAAACGGAACCTTATCGATATCCGAGAGTTGCGCAAAACCAGATGGTGGCGGCATCGGCGCAGGCGCTTTGAGGGTAATTTGTATCGGTAATGTTTTTAAAAAATCCAAGACTTCCGGAATCCAAGCATCGAGGTCGCGGAGAAGCCCGGAGTGCCCGTCGCCTTTAATGTCTTTAAATTGGACAAACTTTCCCGCGCCCCCACCCTCTTGAAATCCCCGAAACCATCTCCTGGGCACTTCAGACCCAAAATAAAAGTCGTTTGACCAATAAAGCCACAAAGTGGACACGGTCTTGATTGGCTTTACCTGACTGAGTGCGCGCTCCCAGACCGAGGGTGAGCACGGATTTTCTCTTCGATAGACGGGATCACCGCCATAGCCACCGGAAAAATTAATCGCCCCCACCAAACCCTCCGGGGCGCGGTTGGCTACCGTAATTGCCGTAAATCCGCCCACGGACTGGCCGGCCACGATCCAGCGGCTTGCATCGACGTAATCTTGCGTTCGGGCAAACTCAAGCGTTGCCATGACCTGCCGAGAGACGGCCTCTTCTCTGGACTTCAGCTGCTGGGTTAGGCAGGGGCCGGCGTACTCCGGATCAAACGAGGAGTGGGTCTGGCCGTAACCGACCCGAGTAGGCACCATCACCACAAAGCCCTGCGCTGTGAAGAATCTCGCGACAGAGTGAAACCTTTGCCGACCCATCTCTTTAAACTTCGAGTCGATCGCAGGCCTGCCGTGATTAAAAATCAAAACCGGATGGACGCCATCGCCGGGCGGCCTAAACACCGTGACAATCAGTGGCCTTGTCTCGCTGCGGGAGTACAGGTCGGTGAGCGTGATATCAATGCTCACGACGCTTTCTCGCAGCTCGGTATCGCGTGGCTCTTGCGCAAGGGCAGATGCCTGGGCGTTAACGAGTAAAGCAAGGGCCAGGACTTTTATCCGGAAGGGACTAAAAGACATCGGCGTGGCTCCTCTCAGCACGAAATTAACATAATCTGCACGCGGCTTAAAGGATCTCGAGATAGGGGGCGATCGCTTTCGTTTCGGCAGGCAGGTACCCCCGCCTTAGGCGCTCGATGTATCGTAATGCAGTATCCGTTTTAACCCAGCCACCCTTGACCATGATCTGGGGAAGGCTTGCCCCTTTAATTAACAAATCCTGGGCGCCGCCCACACGCATCGAGTGGCCGCTAATGCCTTCAATTGCCTCGCTACATAGCCCCGCTTTCTTAGCTAGGCACTTGAATACTCTTCCGATCTGTCCAGCGCTTAGCTCGCCCTGTACCTCGTTGGTCGGGCTGATGCCCCTTAGGATGAAGCCATCTCGTATCTTGGATAGGTTTAGCCAGTTTTCTAGCGCGGTAGTCGCGGCGGCTCCCAGGTGTATCCACTGGCCGGTACCTTCTTGGTCTGTTTTGCTTTTGCGTAGCAGGATCGAAATAAGCCCATCGCTGTCACGCACTAAATCCCCTACCCGCAATGAGACCAACTCCGAGCGGCGACGCATCGAGTCATAAGCAATTAATAGTAAGGCCTTGTTGCGCATGCCGCGCAGATCAGTGGCGCATGCTTGCAGCAAGCGGGCCAGAACGGATGCGGTAACTGGATAGGCTTGTTTGAACTTTGTGCCCAACTTTCGTTGGATCTTGCGCACTGCAAGCTTTACTTCGGAATGTTTAGTGGGGTCAGCAAGATTTGATAATCGGTGAATCGCGCTTATCGAGGCAACCTTACGGCGAATCGTTGCGGATTTGATTCTGGTGTTACTTGCATCAAGTAGGAAGCTTGCGATCACCTCGGGGGTAGCGGGCAAGGATTTTTTCCCTCGTGACACGCAGTACTCGATGAATTCCGACATGTCCGCTTTGTAGGCCCTGAGCGTGTTTTCGGCGTACGCGCCGTCAATATGGGCTAGGAGTTTATTTAGTTGATGTTTTGGATTACTATTTCTCATGCTTTGACCCTATTAATAATCTAATTTACATCATTATCAGTAAAAATTAAATTGATTACAAGCAGTCAAATTAGAGCTGCCCGGGCCTTGCTCAGATGGAGCGCCGGGGACCTCGCTGGCGCCTCCGGAGTCGGTACGGCCACCATTCAGCGCATGGAAGTTATGGAGGGGGTTCCGTCTGGGCAGGTCAAGACACTGCAGGCTCTGCAAACGGCTCTAGAAAAAGCGGGTGTGGAATTTATTGGATCCTCGACCGATCGCCCCGGCGTAAGGTTAAAGGCCTAGAGGGCAGCTGGAGGGGGGGCGATGGCAGACAAAAATCCCAAAGATTTGCGCCCCGAGGATGGGGAGCATCTCCCCTCATCGGTAATCGGACGCCTTGCGGGTGCCGGCGTGCCTTTACTGCCCGGGGAGTCCTTAGATGAATACCGCAGAGGGCTCGCTGAGACGATTAACGAGCTTGATGCATCCACGCACCTGCAAGTCTATTTGGCAGAGAAGATCTTCGATTGTCTTTGGTGGCTTAAGCGCCTTGAAACGCAGAAGACGGCGATTGTGATCAATAAGATGGTCGAACGCCTGGATCGCCATGCGGGGAGCATCAATGTTCGCGCGATCCTCGAGCGGCAGGACTGGGAGAACAAGCATTTAAAAATCGTGCTCGAGACTGCAGATACTTCAATTCACGGGTTGGTGGCCAGTGCAATAAAATTTGAGAGCGCAACAATGAGCTCGATTGACGATCAGATCGCCGATCGCATCAAGGCGCTTAAAGGGTTGCAAAATTCCTATGAGGCCCTAGTGAACCGCAAGGTCATGATTGAGCGGCTGCACCTTCAGAATTCGTTACTTAAGCGTGATCTCAGTGCCCTTGATGTTTTGGCAATTAATCGCCCTGACGGTATGGGCGATGACCCAGCCGATGAGTCGACTAAAGCAACGCGTAAAAGAGGGGATTAGGGTCACCCCCGGTCGGCTATCTGCCAACCGACAAAACGCGCTCCAATCAACGGGACCTAAGACTGCGACCGGTAAACGAGCCTCATCGGTCAATGCATTGCGGCACGGGCTTACGTCTCGGGTCTCTTTTCATGGGGGGAGCCCCGGTTTTTCACAAATCGCGGATCTTATTGATCAAGAGATTGGCGATCGCAGAGTCAGTGAAGCAATCGCGCTAAAGATCTTGGAGTACGAGCGGGTCGTGTCTGCGGAGCTTGCGGTCGCGCAAAAAGAGAGTAGGGGTGAGCACGGTTTTCGGGATGAGTATGCCTACGCTCGGCTAGAGGCAGAGATGATGCTTGCCACCGAGATCCGCAATCGGGGTGAAGAAAACCGCAAGCGTAAAGACTTACCCAAAATCGATCGCGAGGAGATGAAACTTTTTGCGGAGGCGGGCAAGTTCTTTCAGTCGGTGGCGATCCGGCAGGCCAAAGACATGGACCGCAGCGCCCGCAACGAGGAAGGGGCACTGCGGCGCTACTTCAAGCGCTCGAGTAACCAGCTGACTAAGGCGATTAAGGGCGCGGCAGACCCCGGGCGGCAGGGCGAGCTAGACTAATTTTTTACAAAACGAACCCATTGGGCGGGGGTGGGGCATGCCTGCTAAATCCGCCTATCGAGCGCCTCGATGAGTGCGGCAAGCGACTGCTGCGGCAGCTGATTCTCGGTCCGGATCACCACCTCAGGCGAGAGCGGCGCCTCATAAGGCGAGTCAATGCCGGTGAAGTTTTTTATCTCCCCGCGCCTGGCCTTGGCGTAAAGCCCCTTGGGGTCGCGTTGCTCGGCGGCCGCAAGCGGCGTGTCGATGAAGACCTCAATGAACTCATCTTCGCTAAATAATCCCCTTGCCATCTCCCGGTCAGCCCGAAAGGGTGAGATGAAGGTGACTAAAACGATTAAGCCGGCATCTACCATGAGTTTGGCCACCTCGGCCACGCGGCGGATATTTTCTACGCGGTCAGTTTCCGTAAACCCCAAGTCGCGATTAAGTCCGTGGCGCACGTTATCGCCATCTAAAAGGTAGGTGTGCTGGCCCATGGCGTGAAGCTTTTGCTCAAATAAGTTTGCGATCGTGCTCTTGCCTGCGCCCGATAGCCCCGTGAACCAAAATACTTTCGGGGTCTGACTTTTTGCTTTTGCGCGGGCGGATTTGTTAATTACAAAAGCGTGGGGCGTGACGTTTTTAGCGCGTCTTAGCGCAAAGTCAATCATGCCGGCAGCCACCGTGTTGTTCGTGAGCCGATCAATCAAGATAAAGCCGCCGGTGGTTTTGTTCTCGGTATAGGGATCAAATACCAATGGCGCATCGGTTGAGATATTGCAGGTGGCTACAGCATTGAGCGCAAGCTTTTCTGCCGCAAGCCGCTCAAGTGTGTTGACATTAATCTGGTATTTGATTTTGGTAACGGTAGCGTTGACGGTCTTTGCGCCGCACTTTAGCCAAAAGCCTCGGCCGGGGTGCATGGGCTCATCGACCATCCAAACCAGCTGGGCTTCAAACTGATCGGCCACCGTTGCCGGTGATTTGGGGTCGCAGATCACATCGCCGCGAGAGATATCGATTTCATCTTCAAGTGTGATGGTGACAGCCTGCCCGGCATTAGCACTTTTAAGCCGGTCTTGGTAAAAGATGATCTCTTTGATTTTTGACTGCCTGCCGGAGGGCATCACCGCAATTGCCTCCCCAACACTTAAGCTGCCGCAGGCAACCGTTCCGCAAAACCCGCGAAAGTCTAGGTTGGGCCGGCTTACCCACTGCACGGGAAACCGAAGGGGTTGCTTTCGCGCCGACTCTAAGTCAACGGAGACGGTCTCTAAGACGCCCATGAGCGTGGGGCCGGTATACCAGCCGGTGTGAGCGCTTCTGCTGGTGATGTTATCTCCTTCGAGTGCGCTCATCGGAATCGCGGTGAACTTGGTGATGCTAAGCTCGGCAGCAAATGCGGCATAGTCTTTAACGATAGTCTCAAACACGTCGCGCTTATAGCCTACGAGATCCATCTTGTTAATTGCTAAAACGATCTCTTTAATGCCCACAAGATTTACAAGCGTGGTGTGCCGTTTGGTCTGGGTCAGCACGCCTTTTCTGGCATCAATTAAAACGACTGCCAAGTCGGCAGTCGATGCTCCTGTGACCATATTGCGGGTGTACTGCTCATGCCCGGGGGTATCGGCCACGATAAACTTACGTCGCTCGGTGGAAAAAAACCGGTACGCCACATCGATGGTGATGCCCTGCTCACGCTCGGCTGCCAATCCATCGACCAAAAGTGCAAAATCAATCCGATCCCCCTGGGTGCCAAACTTTGCAGAGTCTGATTCGAGGGCTTTAAGTTGATCTTCAAAGATCATCTTGGATTCATATAAAAGACGGCCAATCAGTGTGCTTTTGCCGTCATCGACGCTCCCGCAGGTGATAAACCGCAGTAAGCTTTTGGTCTCGTGGGCTTTGAGGTAGCCGCGAATATCTTTTTCAATAAGGCTAGAGACGTGGGCCATTAGAAGTACCCCTCTTGTTTTTTCTTTTCCATCGAGGCGGCAGAGTCATGATCAATCATACGACCCTGGCGCTCACTCGTCTTGGTAAGCAGCATCTCTTGGATAATGTCTTCAAGGCTCGTGGCGGTGCTTTC
>JBILWQ010000350.1:0-3492 GCA_044369805.1 Phycisphaerales bacterium | reverse complement strand
GAGCATTCGGTTCTCCCCTCCTCCCTGGTGGAGGAGGGCAAGGTATATAACGACAGTCAAATCCTGTCGATTTTAAAGCAAGCTCAAAGTGGTATTCCGGTACCCGATTTCATTATTTTATCAATCGCGAGGCAGGTACGGTGGAATGGACGTCTCGCTCATGGCTCTAATGAAGGAATGGGAGCAAGAGAATGCTCGGTTGAAAAAGATGTACGCCGAGGAGTCTTTAGTCTCACGCCTTCGCAAGGAAGCCCTAGAGAAAAGTGGTAAGGCCATCTCATCGTCGAGAGATGGCTCAAACACTCGTTCAAGAGAATCAAATGGGTATCCGTTTGGCCTCTCGAGCCTTCGGGATCAGTGAGGCTTGTTATCGTTATCAATCAAAGCTAAGTGATGAGAATGTATTGATTGCAAAGTGGTTAGTTGATCTCACCTACGCTCAAAAGAATTTGCGATTTGGCCTGTGTTATTTGTTTGTTCGGAATGTGAAAGGTTGGTGACCCGACTGTTGGGGTTACCCCTGCCTGATAAGCTTTTATTGCCGGCATCAGGCTTTGATCTAAAGAATCTGAGTAGGCTCTTGTTCCGATCAAATAGAAAAAGAAAAATTAATTGTTTTATGTCGAAGTTCTATTAGTTTTCCACTCTGCCTGATCAACACCCAAAGGCTGAGAGGGCGTTAAATCTCTTAAAGGCGTTTCAGATAAATCTAAGACGGGTTTCAAATGCTCTAAGGTTCCAAAGGGTGTTTTGACGGTTTCTAATAGATCTGAAATCTCTTCTGCCTTTGGAATTTTGCAAGATTCAAAACCAGAGGCTCTTCCTAAATGATTTAACCAATGACCGGTTTGAGCCAAAGATAATCTAATCCAATAGCTTCCGCCTTCTATAGCTCTTCGACGCAAAGCCTCCATGATGGCAAAAGCGGCTAAATAACCCGTTAAATAATCCAGGCTTTGTGCTGGGAGATGCTGAGGTTTAGCTTGTCCGGCTGTTTGTTCATGAGCGATGCCAGTGGCGGTCTGAACCAAGCTGTCATAGCCATGACGATGAGCCCAGGGGCCGGCATGGGAATAAGCAGAAAGATCGACATAGATAATTCCAGGCCGTATTTTTGCTAACTTTTCTTTTGAGAATCCTTGTTCAGAAAAAGCGCCGGGTCGATAGGCTTGTAAAAAAACATCTCCAGTTTGAATGAGATTTAATAAATTTTGTTTTTGTTCTAGATTTTTTGTATCTAAATAGGCGTTTCTTTTTCCAAATCCGGTGTCCATGACTAAAGGCAAAATAAATGGCAAATCCGGATGGGAAATTCTTAAGACATCAGCACCTAATTGCGCCAAGGTTTTGCCACAGACTGGCCCTGCTAAAACACGGCTTAAATCTAAAATGCGAATCCCCGATAAAATATGTTGACCCTGAGGTAAAGGCTCAGGCTCGCTTTCGCCAATTTTAATAATTTCTAATAATGGTAAGCCTGCAATAGCTTGCGCTTGAGGGTGAGAGGCCCATTCTGCAGGCGTGCGTAATAAAGCAGCGCAGAGACCTAAATGACTTAAAGCGTCTTCTATTTCAGCGCCTTGTTTTAATTTGACGGCCTGGATTAATTTTTCTTTGTCAGGCGGGCAAGCAAAAAAATCTAAAACTCCCTGTTGGTGATGAGCAAAATTACAATGAAGCTGGACCCAGCGATGATCTTGAGTTTCATAAAATCCTGAAAAAGGACTCCAGAGTTCTGGAGTCTCACCTTCTAATTTTTTTAAATACACATGGGATCTTTGAGCAATCGCAGCCTCACGCGCAGAGATTTGAATTTGTTGCAAGCGACCTGTTTTTAATTGCCATAATTCTGATGCGGCATAACCGACAGCCCCTAAGGCCGCGGCGCCTGCTCCCCCAATTAAAAAAGGACTTGGTAAGAAAGGATCATGGCCGGTGATCTTAATATGATCGGTTGAAGGTTGAAGGCCTAAGGTGTTGAGGTTTTTTTTTAAAATATCATGAGTCATGAATAATTTGATCCTTTTTTATCGCTGCACCCAACATTTTAATAAAATTTAATCGGCAACTGAAACCTAAGCCCAAGCTTGATCCCCAGATAATAGGTTAACTTTGGCTCGTTTGTAGACATCTACTGCATATTCATGGGCTTGCTTTAGCTCAGTGGAACTTATTTCAAACACCATGCCTTTAATTTTGTCTTGCAGATTTTCACTGGGAATGAGAATCCAATTCTCGGATTCCCCGCTTTTTTTAATGACTTCTGGGTAGTAATCAGGGCCTACGAATGAAATCTACACAATCTCGTAAAATCATTTATAAATCAAAATGTTAACAAATTTTATGGATTTCATTCGTAAGCCCTGGGGTAGTAATGGTGATTTTTTCTAATTGATAGCCAACAAATGAAGGTTGGCTTTGCCTGGCTGTTGTGATTGACCTTTATTCTCGTGCCGTGATTGGGTGGTCGATGAAATCAAGCTTATCGAGGGATTTAGTCTGTGATGCACTCATGATGGCCTTGTGGCGGAGAGGGTTTCCTCGAGGAGTGCTCTGTCACTCAAATCGGGTGAGTCAGTACTGTTCTGATGATTATCAACGGCTCCTTAAGACTTACAAGTTAACGTACAGTATGAGCCGTAGCGGGGATTGTTGGGATGATGCGGTTTCTGAAAGTTTCTTTCATACGTTAAAGACCGAGCTGATCTACGGTGAACGGTATGTTGACCGAGAAAAAGCCAGGCAAAGTGTGTTTCGGTACATTGAATCTTATTACAATCGAGTTCGTCGACATTCCTCGATTGGATCGATCGCCCCCATGGCGTTCGAGACTCAATCTAAAAAGGTCGTGTGAAGGTGTCTACGGAAACGGGGTAAGATCAGTATGGATCCTACTAATGCAGTGGCTGATATTTATACTCCTCGCCTTTCAAGGGACTGGATTTATCTCGAACTATTTTAAGTCAGATAAAATCTTTCTCGATTGAAGCATAGCCAATGCTTATGCCGAATGAGAGAAAGTTTTAGCTGGCTCAAAAGAGGAACAGAGAAACCAGTGTCTTGGAAGGTGTGGAGTATATATCGGTGTTCGCTAAGAAAAACAGGATAAAACTCAATCTGAATCGTAAAAAAGGAGTCCGAAAAGCTGCCAAAGTGGTTGCAGCGCCCTTCTCTTTTCAGTATGATCGCGCATCTTTTCTGGGCTAATTGGATTAAAAATCATGAAAAATCAACATGTTGCAGCGATTGAAGCGTCGCAGTATAAGCAAGATATTCCCGCTTTTCGCGCGGGCGATACCGTGATCGTTTACCTCAAAGTGAAAGAGGGTGATCGTGAGCGGGTCCAGGCTTTTGAAGGATTAGTCATTGCTCGAAGTAATCGTGGATTAAATTCCGCGTTCACCGTTCGAAAAATGTCTTCGGGCGTGGGAGTTGAGCGTGTGGTTCAATTACACAGCCCCTTGGTTGACAAGATTGAAGTCAAACGCCGTG
>JBILWQ010000337.1:0-2807 GCA_044369805.1 Phycisphaerales bacterium | reverse complement strand
AGATGAAGATACGGATGCAGGCTCTAAGAAAAAAGAATGTAATGAATTTGTTAGAGCAAAAATAAATGAATTGGTAGAAAAATGGCGTGCTTACACAATAAAAAAACAGCAAATAAAGACTAAAGGGACACCCCAAGTAAACAGTGGTATACAAAGATTAGAAACTTTCATAGGCCATGTTATTGAAGCACTTTATAATAGTCAAGCAGAAACTCTAGAAGATGTTGCATCTGAAACAGAAGCACGTGAAATTGATAAACTTAAAAATGAGGTCGGAGAAACAATAACAAAGAAACTAAGAATGTTAACACCTAATAAGGAAACAAGTGATATTGCACCGGACAACTCAATAAATCCACTAAATATTACTATCAAAGATTTATCTTATTTGTGTGATGAACTTTTAACAGCAGTTCAAGGCGAACATGGGCTTAAAGCGACCAAAGCAAAAGAAATATTGAATCAATGGCAAGAGACCACGGAATACATACAAGAAAATGTGCGTCGTAAAGCATTAAAAAGAGGATATAAACTAAAACTAAAAGATAAATACGTTGAAGATGTAACAGTGTTAAATACTTTACTCGAAAAAATACTCATACGTGGCAACAAAAAAATAGGCGATGATCTTTATAAAAGTTTAACGGCAAGTTTAAATGAAATTGGAATAGAAGTCGTGCACGGCAAACTAGCAGGAGATGAAGGAGCTATATACTTCTTTTATAAAACACCGTCTGCTACTCGTGCTAATAACTTTCATTTATCAATACATATTGGGACTATGCCACTAGGTGACTCAGAGTCGCTTTATGACTCAGAGTCGTATTATGCCGATAGGGCAATTCATTTAAAAGGCGAATCAGCGCCCAATATGGCCGACAAAACTTTTTCTGCAAATTTTAAACCAATATTCTTTGAAATATTAGATTTTGCCGAGCATAACAAGCCTGAAAAAATTATTCTATTAGCACCCATTTGGCCATCATCTGCTACTGAAGAAGATGCAGTTATAAATGTTGGAAGACCTGTATTAAAAGCATTAAATGAATATTTTTTGAAAAAGCAAGTTTCTAGCATATTTAACAATATGCAAGACACATTAATAGAAAAACTAAAGTCAAATCGTGGAAACCCAGATGAGTTAAAAGGATTACTAACAACTATTACATCTATTAAAGAAGAATTTAATAGTGATAGCATTAGCAGCCTTATTAATAAAGAATGCAGTGAGTATTTAGATGACTTGGTTAGAAAATATAGCAGCGCACAAGAATATATAGAATATATAGATATATTTAAAAAAATTAATATTGAATACAGAGAATTAAAGTTGGTAACGATTTTTATGAAAGAAAGACGCACAACTGAAGATAATAAAGAAGCTCTAGAACTAATAGGAGAAGTATTATCAGTAGTCCCACCTGCACTAGGACTAATACTAGAACTAGAAGAAGCAAACACATCGGCAGCAAGCACATCGGCGGCAGCATCACCAGCAGCAGCAGCAGCAAGCACATCGGCAGCAGCAGTAATAAGAGATTTCGGTTCATTGCGGAAGGGTAAAACACCAGCAGCAGCAGCAAGCACACCGGCAGCAGCAGCAAGCACATCGGCAGCAGCATCACCAGCAGCAGCAGCAAGCACATCGGCAGCAGCAGTAATAAGAGATTTCGGTTCATTGCGGAAGGGTAAAACACCAGCAGCAGCAAGCACATCGGCAGCAGCAGCAAGCACATCGGCAGCAGCATCACCAGCAGCAGTGAGGGCGGAGATAAAGGCTGCATCGCAAGCAGCAAAATCGATACAAGGGCTAGAGGCAGCAACATCGGGTAATGTTCAGTCATCAGAACAATTAAAAGTGTGGCGAAAAGCGATGAATAAGGATGAGAAGTTCTACACAAGAGAAGGTTTCAGTGAATTGTATCCTATAGAAGAAGCAGAAAGGGAGTGGAATGCTGCCAAAGACACCGAAAAGCGTGCTATAAGGCGACCTGTTGACTTATCCAGAAGGAGAGGAGGAGGCCGAAGAAAAAAAACAAAGAACAAAACAAAGAAGAGGAAGTATAAATGAACAATCACAAATAATTTTAAATTATATAATTTAAAATTATAATAAATAATAACTATAGTTATGAGTTTCGTATATTTTATAAAATCAACACACGGTTCAACATATATTGGAGCAACTGTAGATTTAGACAGGCGCATAAGACAACATAATAAATTGATTGTTGGTGGTGCACACGCTACATCTATGAAAGTTGCCAAGGGCGAAATGTGGAGTTATTATTGCTATGTAGAGAATTTTCCAACTTATAATGAAGCATTAAAATTTGAATGGAGATGGAAACACTTATCACGACAAATTCAAAAAGAAAATCCGTCATTAAATCCAACAGAAAAGAGATTAGAAGCACTTAAACGTTTATTAGCATTACCTAAATCAACATCAAAAGCAATCGAATATAAAGATTGGGAAAAAAGTCCAAATGTAGTATATGTTTCTTAAAAACTTAATCAATTTTTTGTAGAGTTAAAAAAAATTGATTAGCTTTATTTTTGATATATGTTATGTCCTCAGATTATAAAGCGATGAACACCATCACTATTTGCGTTCCTCGCATCCGCCTCTTCAAGTTCATGGACTACGAGTTCGTGGAGAAGGCGTTTGAAGCAGCCTACGGAAAAGACTGCGTTCGCTCCATCGGATTCTTTCCAATGGAAATAAACGGAAAGCAGTTTTACAAGCTCGAGGTGACATTGGTGTGCACAACGGAGCAGGCACTGGACATGCGGACAAAGTTGAA
>JBILWQ010000153.1:0-5162 GCA_044369805.1 Phycisphaerales bacterium | reverse complement strand
TGGCACGGGGTTGATCGAGGTTCGTTCGCATGGGTCTCACCAATCGGCCTGCATGTTGGCCACGATGTCTTCGGCCAGGCGCTGCACCGCGCCGTACCTGGCCAGGTCGAGCGGTTCGGCCTGGGGCCTGCTGGCCACCACCATGCCGCTGCTCGCGAATCCGTTCTGTGCGGCGATGGGCTTGCCGGTCCGCATGTCGACCCATTCCCAGTCGACGGTCAGCGTGTAGCCCATCTCCTCGCTCAGGCCCGTGCCCAGGCTCTGGCTGATCTGCCGGATGTCCACCTTGACAACCTTGCCGCGCAGCATGGTGTCCGCCGCGCCTTCGCCGGCGATCGCGTAGGGGCTGACCTGTTGCAGCCGCTTCTGCAGGGCTTCGGTGAGCTGGTATCCGATCTGCCGATCGTAGGAGCCATTCTGGAAGATGGGTACCGCGATCGAGCGGTACTTCGTGGGAAGCGTGGAGCCCGCCCTCCAGCCCTTCGCCCCGGCGCAACCGCTCAGGGCCAGCAGCATGACCAGCAGGGCGGAGCGCCTCATGGCGTGCCTCGCGGGGGCTCCTGGTTGGTGGGTCCCTGGGGGGCCTGCGGATCCGGTTCCACGGCGCCGGGAACCGGTTTCTCGGGCTGCACGCCGGGCTCCGCGGGCAGCGGTGGTTCCGGAGCAGCGGGAATCCCCGTGGGTTCCGGGCCGCCGTCGACGCCGACGATGGTTCGCCGCAACGCCGAATAGTCCGGGCACTGCTTCACCACCGCGGCGGGAAGCCGCTCGAGCACCGAGGGGATCTCGCGAAGCGCCTCGATGGTGGCGATGGAGTTGGGGTACTGCTTCACCAGCGCACGGATGGTCAGCTCGGCCGCGATCCAGTCGTTCACGCGAACGTACCACTCGGCCTGCGATCGCAGCCGGGCCGCCTCGCTCTCGTAGATCCGGACCAGCAGGGCATCGGCGCCGATCTTCTGCGCCACCGCGGGCTCGTCGGCCTGGAGCTGCCGAAGACGGGAGGTGGCCTCCTCGAGCCCCTTGCCCTCGAACTCCGGGCCCTTGAATTGCGCGTAGTAGCTGTAGATGAGGCGGAGCCTTGCCTTGGTGACCTGCCGGGACCGCGGGTAGTTCTGCACGAAGAGGTCGTAGGCATCGGCGGCCAGGGGCATGTCGCGGATGCGGAAGTAGTAGTCCGCCAGTTCCATGCCCGCCTTCTCGGCCAGTTCGCTGCCGGGCAGGCGCTCCTGGATGCGGATCAGGATTTCCTGTGCATCCTCGCCCGCATCGATGGTGCGGAAGGTGCCGAAGAACTTCCGGCGGAGCCCGTGCGCGTAGGCCTTGCCGATCTCGAACTCTCGTTCGAGTGCCGGCACGAAGGCGGGCGTCGTGGCGTAGCGGCGAGCCACCTCCTCGTACGCGAAGAGAGCCTGGTACTCGCTGTCCATGGCCAGCAGGGCGTCGCCGCGGATCAGCAGGGCGTCGGGACGGGCCGGGCTGAGGGGGTTCTGTCCAAGGAATCCCTCCGCGATGGTCAGGGCCCGGTCGGGCTCCCCGTTGGCCAGGGCCAGCTGGGCCTGCTGGAGCGTGGGATCGGTGGACTGCGGGCCGGCTGCGGGCTTCCACTGGTCGAAATCATCCAGCGTGTACTCGGTCTGGGCAGAGGCCCGGGCTAGGGCCACTCCCAGCATCAGGATCAGGGCGAAGGGCCGCATCCGCCGTCATGGTAGCCGTGGCCGACGCAATCGTTGGGGTTTGCCGGCCGCCCGGGCCGATGAAGGGGAGCCGGAATGGATGCCGGCCGCACGGCCACGGGCCGGGCGAAGAGGACACCTGGGCCTAGCCATGGATCGGCGCCTGCCCGAACGACGTCTCGCTTTCCGAGCGCTCCCCGTGCTTGCGGGTGCCGCGCTGTGCCTTGCCGCCGTTGCCATGTCCGCGGACCCGGAATCAAGACCCGTTCCCCTGACCTCGGCATCCGAGACCGGATCCGCAGGCTTCCCGTGGCTTCCACTGCTGATCACGCTCGGCGCGATCGCGGTTGTGGCGTGGGCCCGGTTGAAACGCGGTGCCGCTCAGCCGACCTCGGCGGGGGGCATCCGAATTCTCTCCCGAACGGTCATGGGCCGGGGCCGGGCGCTCTCCCTGGTGCAGGTGGGCGACCGCGTGGTGCTGCTGGGTGAGAGTGGCCACGGATTCCAGCGTCTGGCCGAGTTCGAGTCCGGGCAGGCCTCGGCGGCCACGCCTCGGAGGGTGGCGGTATGAACGGCGATGCCGCGCTGGCTCAGGTCTTGGCGGGAGGGGCAGGCCTAGCGGGCACGGCCATGGCGGTCGCCGTGCTCCCGGCGGTCCTGATGCTCTGCACATCGTTCCCGCGGATCCTGCTGACACTGGGGATCCTGCGGCAGGGGCTGGGCCTGGGGTCGGTGCCGGGTGGGCTGGTCATCACCGGGCTGGCCGCGGTCCTCACCTTCGCCGCCATGGGTCCGACGCTCGAGGCCTCGTGGTCCGGCGGCCTTCGGGCCATTGCGCAGGGTTCCGTCAAGGATCCTTCGCAGGCCTGGCAGGGGGCTGAGCGACCGCTGCGGGACTTCATGTTCGATCAGTTGGAGAGGTCCGGCGGAGGGGCCACGCTCAACCGCGTGCTCCAGGCCAGGGGCGTGGCCGTGAATCCTGACGCGCCGCCAACCCGGAGGGAGATCACGACTGGAACCCTGGTTCCAGCGTTCGCCCTGAACGAGTTGCGCGTGGCCTGCATGCTGGGGTTCAAGGTTCTGCTGCCGTTCCTGGCGATCGATCTGGCGGTGGCAGCCACGCTGGCCAGCCTGGGCATGTTCATGACACCGCCGCAGATGGTCAGCCTGCCCCTGAAGCTCATGCTCTTCGTGGCAGTGGATGGTTGGGCCATGGTCTCGGCGGGACTGGTGTCAGGCATCGTGAACGGAGCGGCCACGTGAGTGACGCAAGCCTGCTCTCGTTGCTGCACTCGACGTTCGTGGTCGCGCTGGTGGTTGCGCTCCCGTTGCTGCTCGTCGCGGTGGGCTGCGGGCTTCTCTCGGGCATGCTGCAGACGCTTGCCAACGTGCATGATGCCGCCGCGGGCTTTGCGCCTCGGCTGCTGGCCACTGCCGTGGTCGCGCTTCTGCTCATGGGCTGGATGACGGCCAAGGTGGTGGACTTTGCCCATCGCTGCTGGGGGGGCATGTGAACACCGCGATCGGGTTGGAGCCGCTGCTGCCCGCCTTGCCGGCCATGCTCAGGGCTGGGGGGGCCGCGTGGATCGCCCCCGTGTTCACGAGCATGTCGATGCCGTTTCGGATCCTGCTTGCGCTGTGGGCGGCATGGATCGCGATGCCCCTGGGATTGCCGGCCGAGGCCCCCGCGTCGCCGTGGTGGCGATGGGCACCGCTTGAACTGCTGGCGGGTGTCTGTCTAGGGGGCGTGGCGGCCATTTCCGTCGAGGCGCTTCGCCTGACCGGCCGGGTGGCGGCGGAGCAGATGGGCATGACCATGGGCGATCAGGCGGAGCCGTCGCAGGAGGCCGAGGCCGGACCGGTGCAGGCCATGATGGCCTGGGCAGCCGTGATCGCCTTCGTGTCCGTGGGTGGCGTGGATGCCGTGGTCATGGGGGCGGTTCGCGCGGGTTCTGCCGAGGCGTGGCTTGCGTCCCCGGATCGTCTGGGCGGGGCGCTCGATGCGGCGTTCAACGTGGGCCTTCGTGCATGCATGCCTGTGCTGGCGATCACGCTGGCGGGCACGGTGATCGGAGGCGCCATGGTGCGGGCCGCCCCGCGCATGGTGACCCTGGGTGGCGGGTTCGGCATTCGGGCGGCTGCGGGACTGGGCATGCTGGCCGCATCCATGGCCACGGCCTGGGCCATCCAGCAGGATCTGGTTCGCCGATCGATGGACTGGCTGGCTCTGGGAGGTTCGCGATGATGGGTTGGAGCGATGATCGCGTGATTGAAGCCACCCCGGCCCGCCGGCGACAGGCGATCGATCGGGGGCATGGGCCGCGGGCACCGTGGCTCGCATCGGCGGTGAGCGGACTTCTTGCCGTTGGACTTCTCTCGATCGCGGCAGGCCCGGTTTCCGCGGAGGCCCGCGCATGGCTCCGCCAATCGCTCGTCGTCACGCCGACGCCGCAGCGAGTCTCCTCGTGGGACGTGCTCCTGCCAGCCATCACCGGGGCTCTCGCGGTGTGTCTGGCGGCACTCGCCTCGTCGCTGCTGGTCCATGGTCCCTGGATCCGACTCGCACGGCCCGCCTTCCGTCGGTCCGTGTGGCTGCACCGGCTCCGGGGTTCGTTGTCCAGCCTGGGTCTGGCGGGGGTGTCCGTCGCCGTCGGCGTGCTGGCTTCGCTGCCCTGGCTGCCTGGTCTGGCCCGGCTGGGCGCCCGCAGCCTGCATGATGGGCTGTGGGCCATGGGGGCATTCGTGTCGGCGGTGGCACTGGCCTCGCTGCTGGCCATCGTGGCCCTGGGCCTTCTGCAGTGGCGTCTGGCTTCGCGTCGATTCGACCGCATGCTCCGCATGACCCACGCCGAGGCCCGAGAGGCCGCGAAGGACGAGCGGCCGCGAGCCGCGGTCACTCGCGCGAAGTGGAGGCTCGCATGAGTCGGCCCATGCGCCTGGAGTGGATCGTGCCGGCCCTGTTCGTCGGGGTGGTCGCGCTGCTGGTGCTGCCGCTGCCGGCGTGGGGCATGGATGGACTCATCGCCGTGAACTTCGCGCTCAGTGGCGTGGTGCTGGCCAGTGCCGCGGGCATGCGTCGGCCGCTGGATCTGAGCGTGTTCCCGGCGCTGGTGCTTGGCACCACGCTGCTCCGCCTGGGGCTCAACGTCGCCAGCACGCGGCTCATCCTGGGCAGCGAGGCGGCCACGCCAGCCGAGGCTGCCGCCAGCGCGGGGGCCATCATCGAGGCGTTCGGACTGCTCGCCGCCGGCCGAAACCCGGTGGTGGGACTGAGCGTGTTCGCCATGCTGGTGGTGGTGCAGTTCGTGGTGGTGACGCGTGGATCCGTGCGCATGGGGGAAGTTGCGGCGCGATTCGCGCTCGATGCGCTTCCGGGTCGGCAGATGGCCGTGGATGCGGACCTGGCCAGCGGATCGATCGATGCGGCCGAGGCACGGCGGCGCCGCGAGGAACTGCTGCGCGAGGCTGACTTCCATGGCGCCATGG
>JBILWQ010000152.1:0-5186 GCA_044369805.1 Phycisphaerales bacterium | reverse complement strand
GAAATCGGCTAGGCCCGCAAGGGTCTCAGGGGTTCGAATCCCCTCCCCACCTTTCGCATGCCGCGTCTTCCGCGTCAGGTCGTGCTGCTCGGCTGGATCAGCCTGCTCGCCGACGTGAGCGGCGAGATGACCACGCCCCTGCTGCCGCTCTACATCACTGGCGTGCTCGGCGCGGGCACGGTGGCCCTGGGACTTGTGGAGGGCACCGCCGAGGCCGTCGTCACCGCCATGAAGGCCGTCTCCGGATGGCACAGCGATCGTGCCGGCCGACGCACGCCCTACATCCGCTGGGGCTATGGCCTGCCGGTGCTGGGCAAGTCGATCGTGGCCGTGGCCACGGTCTGGCCCATGGTCGGCGCGGGCCGCGTGCTCGACAGATTGGGCAAGGGCATCCGAACCACCCCGCGCGACGCGCTGCTGGCCGATGCCGTGCATGCCTCGATCCGGGGCCATGCGTTCGGCGTGCATCGCGCCATGGACACGGCGGGCGGATTGCTGGGAGCCCTCGTGGCTGCGGCGCTCCTTGGACTGCTTGGCGCCTCCGCCACGCCCGAATCCGCACCCGCGTGGCGCGGCGCGCTGGCCGCCGCGGCGGTGGCCGGCTTCGCGTGCTGGCTGCTCACGTTCCTGCTCCGCGAGCCCTCGCCGCATGCCATGACCGATGGCGTGGTCACGGACCCCCGGCCCCGCCCCACATCGCTTGACGGCAGGTTCTGGCGGACCACGCTGGCACTCTGCCTGTTCGCGCTGGGCAACTCCAGCGACGCCTTCCTTCTGCTTCGCACCGCCGAAATGGGCCTGAACGCGGTTGAGGTGATCCTGGCGTACGCGCTGTTCAACCTGATCTTCGCAGCCGGGGCTTGGCCCGCGGGCAGGCTCTCCGACCTCGTGGGCCGAAACCGGCTGCTGGTCGCCGGCTGGCTGCTGCAGGGCCTCGTGTACCTCGGATTTGGCCTGGCCCAGAGCGGCGGCCAGTGCGTGGTCCTGCTCTGCGTCTACGGCCTCGCCGTCGCCTGCCATGACAGCGTGGGGAAGGCCCTGGTCGCCGACTCCGCACCCGACGGACGCCGCGGCACGGCCATGGGCGTGGCCTTCGGCTGCATGGGTGCGTGCGCGTTGATGGCCAGCGTGGGAGCCGGCGCGATCTGGCAGATGGCTGGACCCGCTCCCGCCCTGGGACTGTCGCTGCTCACTTCGGTGGCGGCGTGCCTGGCGCTGCCGCGGCAGGTGCGGTGAGCGGATTCTCGCCACGGTAGATCCGGTCACCCGCGCCACGGCGGGTGATGTCCACCAGGAATGCCTCGTAGGCCGCGCTGAAGGCCTCGAAGTCCCGGTCGAAGTACTCCAGGATCACCAGACGCCCCAGACGACTGCGAGAGGCGCGGCGACGGGCCGCCGGGTCCGGAATGGCCGTGCTGGCCGCCAGGCGTCCGGCCAGCGCGCCGGAGGCCGCATCACCGATCAGCTGGCGCAGGGCATCGCGGTAGCGGCCCTGCGCGCCCTCGTGCAGGAAGTGCACCAGGGCCCACGTCTGGGCGTAGTACGTCAGCAGGTCATCGGTGCCCCGCTCCAGGCACTGCTGAGGCGAGGACTCCAGGAGTTCCCCCAGAGGAATCAGCCGGTCCTCGCGCACCGCGGTGCGGAGCTCGTTCCACCGCTCGAAGTTGCGCCACGGGCGGAACGCCGAGGGCGTGCCCTCCCTCGTCAACCGGGTGCCCTCCATCCAGCAGGAGAGTCCCTCCTCCATCCACGTGGGCAGCGGCGTCCGGAGCGTCCGCTGGCTGAACTGGTGCCAACCCTCGTGCGCCGCGATGGTCAGCGTGTCCACCCGACCGAGGTCGTAGAGCACGCTCGTGCCGTCCGTGGTGAAGCCCCCTCGACCGAGGCCCAGGTAGATCTCGGCATCCTCGCCCAGCGTGCGACGCGTCCATCGTTCCCACGGCTGACGCGACGCGAAGATGTAGAGATCCATGGGGTCAGCAGGCAGTGGCAACGGCGCAAGCGCGCTCGCGTAGGCCGCAAGGCAGGCCTCCATGTAGGCCGGCAACTGGCCGCGAAAGACCGGATCCTTCACGGCCAGATGCAGGTTGTAGTGGTTCGTGCGGACGCGCTCGCCAGGCCCACCCCCCTCGTCCCACGGGGTGGAACTGCGGACCACGTTCGCCAGCGGCGCCACGGGTGATGTGCCGGACACCGCGGCGGGACGAGGCGCATCCGCGGAGGCGGACTTCGCCGGTGGAGGCGGAGGTGTGGAACAACCCGCCATCGTCACCAGGACCAGCGCGATGGACCGGGCCCGGCTCATGCGCCCGCCAGCTCCGCCAACGCCCGCTCGGCCGCGGCCAGGTCCGCCTCGGCCGCCGCCAGCATGGCCCGGGTCTCCTGCACCACCGTGGGCGGCGCCTTGGCCACGTAGCCCGCATTGCCCAACTTGCCCTGATAGCCCTGAACCGCACGACGACGATCGGCGATCACCTTCTCCAGGCGCGCACGCTCCACACCCGCGTCGGCCTGGTCCACCAGCCCGTCGATCCAGCACTCCTCGCCCTCGTAGGGGAACGCCGCGGAGCCGCTGCCTCGCGGGGACTTGGCTTCCTGCACGGATTCCAGGCCCGCCAGCGCCTCGACCAGGCCGTTCCAGCCGGACACCAGCGCGCGGCCGCCCCCCGATGCATGCAGTCGGACCCGTCGCCTGGGCGGCACCTGACGCTCGCCCCGCACGTTGCGGATGGCATTCACCAGGGCCTGCAGCCGCTGGAAGTCCGCCTCGGCCGCCGCGTCCTGCAGTTCGCCGGCACACTGCGGCCATGCGGCCGTGGCCAGCACGTCCGAGCCCGCAAGCATGAGCCCCTCGACCGTGCCACCGGCCCGCCGGGCCTGCAGCGCGGGCCAGAGGGCCTCCGTCACGAAGGGCATCGCCGGGTGCAGCAGCCGCGTCGCGACATCGAGCACCGACAGCATGACTGCCTGTCGCCGCGGGTCCTGCCTCGCCGAGGGCTTGGCGGCCTCGAGATACCAGTCGCAGAAGTCGCGCCAGAGCAGGTCGTAGCAGGCTGTCGCGTAATCGCTGAAGCGATACTCCGAGAGCGCCGCGTCCGCCAGTCGAACCGCGCGTGCCACGCGGGAGAGGATCCATCGGTCCAGACGATCCAGATCCGCCCGCTTCACCATCGCGGCCGGCTCCGGCGCGTTGGCCAGCACGAACCTCGCCGCATTCCACAGCTTGGTGGCCAGGTTCCTGCCCAGGTCGAAACGGCTGCTGGTGTTGCGGGCGAGCGGCTGGCTCTCGCTGGGTGTGGCCAGTCCGCTGGCCGCGCCATAGGAACTCACCATGGACCGGGCAGGATCCTTCGGACTCCGCTGCACGGGCGAGGCCACCTGATGCCCGCTGGGCGCGCGGGTGAACTCGGGCGTGAAGGATTCGCCGGAGTGGGGATCCACCATCTCGACCGGCACGCGAAGGTCCTGCGTGTCGGTGGTCATGTCCAGCAGCGTGTAGCGAAGCGCATCCGCGCCATGCGAATGGATGATGTCGCGTGGATCCAGCCCGTTTCCCAGGCTCTTGCTCATGCGCTGCCCGAAGCCGTCCTGGATGACCGGATGGATGAAGACGTGGCGGAAGGGAACCCGGCCGCCCAGGAAGTGCCGGTTGAACATGGTCATCCGGCTGACCCAGAGCGTGATGATCTCGCGCGCGGTGCTCAGCACGGCGCTGGGGTTGTAGCGCTCGAGCAGACCCTGCATGCCGAAGACCTTCGGATCGGGCCAGCCCAGCGTGCTCAGCGGCCAGAGCGCGCTGCTGAACCACGTGTCGAGCACGTCCGGATCCTGCACGAAGCCGCTGGACTCGATCTCCGCGACCAGGGAATCGTCGCCCACGGGCAGGCAGAGCAGTTCCTCCAGCGATCCGTCGTCCCGACGGCGCACCCGATGACTGGCTCCACGCCGGGCCCACGCGCTGTCCACCGGCACCATGGCACCGCCCGCGGGCGCGGAGCCTCCCACCGACGCGGCCTCACCGACGGCCTCGCGGCTCCACACGGGAATCCGGTGTCCCCACCAGAGCTGACGGCTGATGCACCAGTCGCGCAGGTTCTCGTGCCACTGCTGGAAGGTCCGTGCGTAGCGGGCCGGGTAGAACCGGAGACCTCCGTCGCCGGGTGCCTGGCCCGCCGGAGCCCGACCCTCGAACTGGGCTGGCTCCATGGCACGGAGCGCTGCGCCGCGAAGCCGATCATCCGTCACCCGCACGAACCATTGCTCGCTCAGCCACGGTTCGATGCGCGCGCCGCTGCGATAGCTGTGCCCCACCGTCTGCTTCCACGGCTTCTCGTCCTCGAGCAGGCCGTTGCGGCGGAACCACTCCACCACGGCCTTCCTCGCCTCCTCGCGGGAGAGGCCCACCAGCCCGGTCGCCTCGGCGGAGACATCCGTCCAGCCGTGCCGGTCGCTGATCGAGCCATCCGGACCCATCACGTTCACTGCGGGCAGGCCATGGCGAAGGCCGATCTCCCAGTCGTTGGGGTCATGCGCGGGGGTGACCTTCAGGAAACCGCTGGCCACCTGCGCCTTGGCATCCGAGGGGTCCCCGCCCCGCGACACCGGCATGACCACGTAGTCGTCCTCCACGATGGGGATCACGCGGCCCACGATCGGCAGGCGCACGCGCTTGCCTCGTACGGATGCCGCAAGCGGATCACGCGGATTCACGGCAACCGCCGTGTCGCCCAGCATGGTCTCTGGGCGCGTGGTGGCCACGGTCACGTGGCCGCTGCCGTCCTCGAGGGGATAGCGCAGGTACCACATGCGGCCATCCACGTCCTTCATCTCCACCTCGTCGTCGGCCAGCGCCGTGCGCGTGGCCGGATCCCAGTTGACCAGCCTGCGGCCTCGCTCGATCAGGCCCTCATCGAAGAGCCGGTGGAAGGCTGCCCGGACCGCTGCCGCACAGACCGGGTCCATGGTGAAGCGTGTGCGCCCGAAGTCGCAGCTCGCACCCATCTCCTGCAACTGGCCCAGGATGGTCGCCTCGTACTCGTCCTTCCAGGCCTGCACCTGCGCGACGAAGGCCTCGCGGGTGAAATCGGTTCGTCGCTTCCCCTTGAGGGCCAGTCGCTTCTCGACCACCGTCTGCGTGGCGATGCCGGCATGATCCGTGCCCGGCATCCACAGCACATCCATGCCCT
>JBILWQ010000010.1:0-16644 GCA_044369805.1 Phycisphaerales bacterium | reverse complement strand
TGCCGCACTCGTTGCCGGCACGCACTTCCTTCGCATCGTCCTTGAACCGCTTGAGCTGCTCCAGGCGACGGTCCTTCTCGACCACGATGCCGGCGCGCGTGACGCGGATCTGCGCATTGCGCTCGATCACGCCGTCGGTCACGTAGCAGCCCGCGATCATGCCGACCTTGCTGATCTTGAACACCTGACGCACCTCGGCGTGGCCCAGCACCTCCAGCTTCACCTCGGGGGCCAGCAGGCCCGACGCCGCCTTGGTGACGTCGTCGACCAGGTCGTAGATCACCTCGTACAGACGGATCTCGACGCCCTTCTGCTCAGCCATGGTGCGGGCCTTGCCGCTGCTGGTCACGTTGAAGCCCACGATGATGGCGCCGGTCGCGCTGGCCAGGGCCACGTCGCTCTCGTTGATGCCACCGACCGCGCAGTGCTTCACGCTGACCGCGACCTCCTCGGTCTTGATCTTCGCCAGCTCGCTGCGAAGCGCCTCGGCGCTTCCCTGCACGTCGGCCTTGACCACCAGGGACAGCTCCTTCACCTGGGCCTTGCCCATGTGCTCGAAGATGTTGTCGAGGGTGATCTTCGGCGCCGCCAGCTCCCGCTCGCGCTCGATGCGACGACGCTCCTCGGCGGCCTCCTCGGCCTCCTTCACGCTCTTGGTCGCGAAGAAGCTGTCACCCGCGTCGGGCAGCAGGTCGATGCCGCTGATGGCCACGGGCGTGCTGGGTCCGGCCGCGTCGACGCGCTGTCCGCGATCGTTCACGATGTCGCGCACTCGCCCATAGGCACGCCCGATCACCACGAAGTCGCCCCGCTTGAGCAGGCCTTCCTGCACGATCAGGCGGGCGACGGGCCCGCGGCCCTCCTCCACCTGCGCCTCGAGCACGGTGCCCTGGGCCAGTCCCTTGAAATCCGCCTTCAGCCCCAGCAGCTCGGCCTGGTAGTCGAGCACCTCGAGCAGTTCCTGGATGCCCTGGCCCGTGGTGGCGCTGGTCTGGATCACCTCGGTCTGGCCACCCCAGGGCACCGGGTTCAGGCCGTGCTCGGCCAGCTGGCCGTAGATGCGCTGGATGTTCTTCTCGGTGGCCTCGGGACGGTCGATCTTGTTGAGCGCGACCACCAGCGGCACCCCGGCCGCCTTGGCGTGGTTGATGCTCTCGATGGTCTGCGGCATGACGCCGTCATCGGCCGCAACCACCAGCACGACGATGTCGGTCACCTTGGCGCCGCGGGCACGCATGTTCGTGAAGGCCTCGTGGCCGGGGGTGTCGATGAAGGTGACCACGCGATCGTTCTCGCCCGCCTTGACCGGCGTCTGGAACGCGCGGGTGCTCTGCGTGATGCCGCCCGCCTCGCCCGCGGCGATGTTGGTGTTGCGGATGCGGTCGAGCAGGCTGGTCTTGCCGTGGTCGACGTGGCCCATGATGGTGACCACGGGACTGCGGCCGCGCTCGTCGGTTCGGGTGCGCTCCTTGAAGCCCGCCTCGATGATCTCGGCTGCGCTCTTGGCCTCCTCGATCTCAAGCTCCACGCCGAACTCCAGCATGGTCTCGAGCGCCTGATCGGCGGTGATCACGCTGTTGATGGTGGCCACGGTGCCCTTGAGGAAGAGCTTCTTCAGGATGTCGCCGGCCTTCACGCCCGTGACCGCGCTGAGCTCCTTGATGTGGATCGGCTCGGCGATCTTGACGGGTCCCTGCGGCGGGCCCGCGGGCTTCTGGGCCGGGGCTGGGCCTCGACGATCGGGGGTGCGCTTGTGGCTGCGGAAGAATCCACCCGCACGATTCAGTCGGTCATCACGCTCCGCCAGATCCTGGGCGCGCCAAGGCTGGCCACCGACCTCCTCGCGAGGACGACCACTGTCGCCGGCCCGTGCACGGCGCTGGGGCGGTGCGCCACGGCGGTCCCCGGTGCGACCGCGGTCGCCCGGAGGCAGGGTGCCGGCACCGGCGCCGGCGCCAGCACCCGCTCCACCGAACCGGGGCCCCCGGGACATGGGCGGACCCGTGCGCGGCCGGGGCGTGGGAAGATTCTCGGGCTGCTCGACGCGGATGAGCTTGGGGCCGGCCATGGCGGTCTTGACCGGCTGCTCGAGCCGTGGACCGACCGGCCGAACCTCCTTGGGCCGCTGCGGAACGTTGATCACGGGCGGCGGGCCCGGCTTGAGCACCGGGCCACGTGGCGGCGGCGGCGTGGCCGGACGCGCGGGCGCACCGCCGTCGGTGGGGCCACTGGGGCGCGACACAGGGGACGTTGCGGACGGAGGCACCCGGACCGGAGATGGCGCGGGAGTCGCGACGCGTGGCGCGGCTGGTGCCGGTGCAGCCGGGGCCGGTGCGGCCGGCTTGGCCACCGGCGTGACCGCTGCGGGCGCCTTCTCCGTGACCGCGGGGGTCGGCTCCACCTTCTTGGCCTGCGGTGCCGGTTCGGCGACCGGCCTGGGCGGCTCGGGCGTCGGCTCCTCCTTCTTCCTTGGCGCGGCTCGACGGGCCTTCATGGGCGCCTCCGCCTCGGCGTGGGCCTCGGCCGGAGCCTCGGCCACCGCCACCGCACCGGCACCCGCGAACCACTCCCGGATCGTCGCGGCCAGACCCGCCGAGACCGTGGACTGCGGCTGCTTCACGTCTTCCAGACCCTCGGCCGTGCAGCGGCTGATGATGTCCTTGGACTGGATGCCCAGTTCCTTGGCCAGTTGCGAGACTCGGACTTTGGCGATCTTGCTCACGGGTGCTCCTGTGGTGCGTGCCTGTGTTCCGTGGGGTCAGCCCTGCGACGAACCGCCCCCGAGAATGTCGTCCGCTGCGGCCTCGGCGGTCTCGTCCACCTGGTCGGAGCCACCGCCGAGCAGGGCGTCGGCGGCGCTGCTCTCCTCGGCGGCGCGGGCCTCGGCCTCGGCACGGTCCTTCTCCTGCTGCTCGGCCACGATCTTGGCCTTCTCACTGCAGGCGGACACGATGGCGTCGGCCACCTCGGCCGGGGCCTGCAGCTCGTTCTCGAGCATCTCGGGACCGACCTCCTCGACGTCGAAGACGCTGATGAGGCCCAGCGCGCCCATCTTGTCGAGCATCTCGTCGGTGACGCCGGCCACGGGCCGCACGGTCTCCTCGAGGATGGCCAGACCCTTGCTGAACTCCTCGGGCGTGAGGATGTCCACGTCCCAGCCGGTCAGTCGAGCCGCGAGACGCACGTTCTGGCCGCGGCGACCGATGGCCAGGCTCAGCTGGTCGTCGCGAACGATGATGGTGGCACGGCCCAGCTCGAAGCACAGGCTGACCTCCTCCACCTCGGCGGGCTTGAGCGCGTTGGCGATGAGCACCTGGCTGCTTTCGTTCCATCGCACGATGTCGATCTTCTCTCCGCCCAACTCGTCCACGATGTTGCGGATGCGGCTGCCACGCACACCCACGCACGCGCCCACGGCGTCGACCTTGCTGTCCACGCTGCTCACGGCCAGCTTGGTGCGGAACCCCGGCTCGCGGCTCATGGCCTTGATCTCGATGACGCGATCGGCCACCTCAGGCACCTCCGCCTCGAAGAGCCGACGGATGAAGTCCGGATGGGCGCGGCTGAGCACGATCTTCACCTGGTGACCGGCGTCGCGCACGTCCAGGATCAGGCAGCGCACGCGGTCGCCCGGCTGAAACTGCTCGCCCGGGATCTGCTCGCTGCGAGGCATGAAGCCCTCGGCGCGGTCGATCTGCACCACCAGGGCACCGCCCTCGTACCGCTGGGCCGTGCCGGTGACCAGCTCACCCTGCCGCTTCACGAACTCCTCGAGCAGGCTGTTGCGCTCCTCCTCGCGGAACTTCTGGATCATGACCTGCTTGGCCGTCTGCGCCGGGATGCGGCCCATGGAGGACAGCGGCACGTCCTGCTGGCCACCCTCGGGCAGGTTGCGCCACAGGCGGATCACGCCACTCAGGCGATCCATCTCGCAGCCGAACTCGTCGAGCTCGAGGCTGTTGAAGTGCTTGCGGGCCGCGCTGACCATGGCCTGCTCGAGATCGCTGATGAGGATCTCGCGGTCGATGTTGCGGTCGCGGGCGATGCTGTCGAGGATGCGGAGTGTTTCGCTGTTCATGGTGTTGCCTGGGTTGTCGAAATGGTGGGTTGTTGGAATGTCGAGGCCGGCGCGGACGGTGCCCAAAACAGACGCGGGCCGGGCTGGACGACCAGCTCGGCCCGTTCACAGGCCTTCCTGCCGAGGAAGGACCATCCTTCGGTGAGGACCGCCTAGCGAGCGGCCCCCTTCCAGAGGTTCCCGAACACCGTCGGCAGGCCGACGGGCATCCCGACCACATCCTGGACGCGGCACGGCGTCATCGGAGGAGGCTGGGAGACGAAGCGATGGTCATGCGGTGGTGCATGCGTTTCGATTCGGGAGGTGAACGGCTCCGATCGGACTGCGGATCGGAGCGAGAAGGTTAGCCGAAATCGGCCGAAATCTCAACCTCCACGTCGCTCCGGCCCCCCTGCAGCCCTGGAAATGGCGTTGCTACGCTCGCTCCATGCGGATCCCCGCCCTTCGACGAGGCTTCGCGGCCCTGGCTGCCCTGCTGATCACCGCAGCAGCGGTCGCCCAAGTCACGCCGGGACTGGGCCTGCCCAAGGGACGCAAGGCGGTGGCCCCGCCCTCGGATTCGGCCTCCGTGGTCCGGGCCTCGCTTGAAGCCCCAATCGCTCCGATTCCACCCGGCGAAGGCCTGGTGGTCGCGATCGACCTGACGATCGATCCGGGTTGGCACATCTGGGTGCACGAGACGCAGGCGAGGGCCCTACCCGGCACCGCGGTCTTCGAGAGCGCCATCTTCACCACGCTGGCACTGCAGCCATCGGCACCTGGCCTGAGGCTTGTGGGCACCCAGTGGCCCCAACCCCACACGGCGAAGGCGGACGTGGGCGAGGGACCGGCCGACTACGCGGTCTACGAGGGCTCGATCCGGATCTTCGCCAGGCTTCAGGCTCCCCTGGCCGAGGGCGTGGCCGAAGGCACGCTCACGTTCTCGCTGCAGGCGTGCAACGCGACCAGCTGCATCGCCCCCGCGGACGTGCCACTGGCCTTGCGGATCGAGGTGAAGGCCGGCGCCGGCATGGCGGCGCCTCCGACAGGCTTCGATGCGTCCGCCCTGGTGGGCGAAGGCGATGGGGCGGCGGCCACCGGACCGGATGCGGCCATCCGCTTCGACTTCTTTGGCGCCGAATTCCGGATCGACCCCCGGGGTGTCGGCCTGCTGCTGGTGCTGCTGGTGGCCTTCGCCGGCGGCGCGCTTCTGAACTTCACGCCATGCGTGCTGCCGGTGATCCCCCTGAAGATCATGTCGCTCAGCGCTGCGGCGGGCGATCGCGGCCGCTGCCTGCGGCTGGGGGCGGTCATGAGCGCCGGCGTGGTGTGCTTCTGGCTGGGCCTGGGCACGCTGGTGGGCGGCATCAGCGGCTTCACCGCGGCGAACCAGCTCTTCCAGTATCCGGCCTTCACCATCGTGCTTGGCGCGTTCATCGCGATCATGGCCGTGGGCATGGCGGGGCTCTTCAGCGTGAACCTTCCGCAGTGGGTGCACGGCATCGAGGCGAGCCACGAGACGCCTGCGGGCAGCTTCGTGATGGGCATGATGACGGCGGTCCTGAGCACGCCCTGCACCGCACCACTCATGGGCGCCGCGGCGGGCTGGGCCGCCAGCAGCGGAAGCCTGGCCACCGTGCTTGGCGTGTTCGGCACGATCGGCGCCGGCATGGCCTCGCCTTACCTGCTGCTGAGCGCGTTCCCGCAGATGGCACGCCGCATGCCGCGCAGCGGTCCGGCGAGCGACCTTGTGAAGCAGGTCATGGGCCTGCTGCTGCTGGCGGCGGCGGCGTTCTTCGTGGGGGCCGGCATCAACGGCCTCCTGCCCTCCCCTTCGAGCGTGCACTGGTGGGTGGTGGGTGCCATCGGCGCGGCCGCGGGCGCCTGGCTGGCCTGGCGAACCTTCCGCATCACCGAACGGTGGGCGCCACGGGTGGTGTTCGGTGGACTGGGCGCGGCGGTGCTGGCCATCAGCCTGGGCGTGACCGGTTCGCTGGCCAGGGACTCCGGACGCATCGCGTGGATTCCCTACTCGACCGAGGCGCTCCAGCGCGAACAGGCTGCGGGCCGCGTGGTGGTGCTCGACTTCACCGCCGAATGGTGCCTGAACTGCAAGGCGCTGGAGCACGCCGTGCTGGACACCGATCAGGTCGCCGCCGCCATCCGCGAGGCGGATGCCGCCGCGATCAAGGTGGACATCACCAGCCGCCGAAGCGACGGCTGGGACCTGCTGCACCGCTTCGAGAGGGTCAGCATTCCACTCCTGGTGGTGCAGCGCGCCGACGGCACTGTCACGCTCCGAAGCGACGCGTACACCCCCGATCAGGTGGTCAACGCTCTTCGGCAGGCCCGGAGCCCGTGAGCCCGGCCAACCGATCCGCCTCGGCCCGATCTCGAGGCGCCAGCCGGGCCAGCGGATCGAGGGCCATCGCATCGTCGGCCGCGATCGCCCGTCGCGCATAGACCGCCGCATCCGGATCGCGGACCCGCTCCGCCAATCGGGCTGCACGCAGCCACATGGCGGCCGACCGCCGGTCCAGTGCCGTGACGGCCAGTGCCCGCTCACGGGCCCCCACCAGATCCGGATGCTCACCTGTTGCCTCGGCCAGGGCAAGCCACGCCAGTGAGGCCTGCTGCAACGCCTCGAGCCGCGTGGCCATGAGCAGCCCGGGGCCACGATCCACGGCATCGTCCGCATCCACGCATGCGGCCCGGAGATCGGCCTTTCCGCGGGTGGATGCGGGCCCCGTGGCGGCGGCGGCCCGCAGCAACTGGTCGCAGGCCAGCAGCCGGCTCCATGGCCGCACCGCGTCGGCCGCTTCGCGCCGGGCGACGGCGGCTTCCACGCCCGAACCCGGTCGCAGTTGATTGACCAGCGACTGCGCGGCGCTCTCGAGGCCGCGTTCGATTCGCCGCTGCACGCCCCACGCGGGCAGCGCCATCACCATGGCGCAAACCGCAAGGCTCGCCGCGCCGGCGCGCATCCAGAGTCGAGGCGGCACCGCAAGCTCCCGGGCGTCCGCGGCCAGTGCGTGCGGTGGAATGGCCGCGCCCACCACCAGCAGAAGCCACGCCGCCGAGCCCGGATTCCACAGGGTCATCTCCACCTGGGCATGACAGATGGCCACCAGGGCCGCGGGAAAGAGCAGCCGCGCACCGCAGGATCGAGCCGACCAGAGCCGCGGCAGCAGCATGACCGCCGTGCCCGCCCACGCCGCGGTCCCCACCAGTCGCACCACCAGGTCCAGGGAGCCCAGCGTGTGCGCCTCCAGCCGCAGGGCCACCGCCGCAGCCAGCACGCATGCCAGGGTCACGATCCACTGTGGACGCCCATCCCGCGCGGGCGGTGCCGGCAGCGGGAAGGGCTCCAGGGCCGCGCCTCGCGCGGACCAGATCAGCAGCGCCAGCGCGGCCAGGATCCACGCGGCACCTCCGGCACCCAGTTGGCATACCCAATCCACGAAGGCCGCGTGGGCGCTCTGCACAAGTTCCACCGCATCGGCGGGACGCCACCGGGCGGAGGCATCCTGGAAACGCTCCGCACCGGTGCCCTGCAGCGGCCGCTCGAGCCACGCGGGCCACGCGGTCTGCAGGTAATGCCATCGAAAGAGTAGGCTTCGCTCCCCCACGGGCCAGATGCCCGGCAGCAGGCCGCGCACCACGGCGGCCAGCGAGGAAAGCAGCACGAACGAGATTGCCGCGGCAGCACAGAGCGTCGGCGAGCACCGACGCATGCGCAGAATCGCCACCGCGAGCAGCCCAATGCCCATGGCCACGATCGCGCCCTTGCCGCCATTCAGCAGCACCGCCACCGCGCACGCGCCCGCCAGCAGCATCCACGAGCCTCCTCGGCGGCCCTCGACGCGGGGCACGCCGACCAGCGCCACCGCCGCCACCGCCAGCACGCCCGAGAGGATGTTCGCCAGACCGAACCATCCGGTCATCTCTCGCTGCTCGAGCCGGCGGATGTAGGTCATGGCCTGCGGTCCGTCCGGATCCCAGCCGCGATCGGCGAGGAACGCCTGCCCCTGGCCGGATCGGAAGAACGCCACGGTGTCCGGATGCTCGACCAGCCACTGCCAGCCGCCGCGAGCCAGCCACGCACCACAGGTGCCAAGCAGCACGCTGACCATCGCGCTCCAGGCCAGTCTGGCCTCGGCTCTGGGGTTGCGGGCCACCGCCACGGCGGCAGCCGAGGCGACCCATGCGGCCACCCAGTCCCACCCGCGCCAACCCAGCCGGGCCACGGATTCGTCGACCAGCAGACCCGCGGGAAGCACGGCAAGCGCCGCGGCCGCCACCAGCATGGCCGCCCGACCCGCGAAGGCGAGCAGCAGCCACGCCGAGACCGCCATCATGGCCAGGTCGATCGCCAGGCTGCCCGAAGGCCCGATGCCGGCCATGGGCAGGGCCTCGCCCGCACGATCCGCGCCAAGGCCCGGATCCACGTCGAACCAGATCGATGGCGAGATGGCCACCAGCGTTCGAAGGCTGGCCAGCGCCGCCAGCAGCGCGCCGGCGATGGCGGGACCCACGCGGCTCATGGCCGGAAGAGCCCCTCCGCCGCCGCAAGCACCGACAGGGCCAGCAGTGTCTGCACCCCCACCAGTGCCGCCTGCCACGGCGCCAGGCTGCCCAGGCTCACGCCGCCCACGCCCACCACCGCCGCAAGCGCCCAGATGAGCATCACGCTGCCGCGCCTGGAGAAGCCCCGCTGCACCAGACGGTGCGAGAGATGCTGCTGATCCCCCACGAAGGGGCTTCTCCCCTGCCGGATGCGGATCAGGCTGGTGGCCACCAGGTCGTACAGCGGCACCGCCAGCACGATCAGCGGCGCCAGCGCCCCGTAGCCGCGGGTGCCCAGCGCGTAGTCCGGATCCAGCGGATCGCTGAAGACCAGCCGCAGCGACAGGGCCGCCAGCAGCAACCCCAGCGGCTGGCTGCCGCCATCGCCCATGAAGATGCGAGCACCGGCGGCCGGCAGGAAGTTGAAGGCCAGGAACCCCAGGAGCGATCCGGCGAGCAGCCCGAAGAGACCGGCCACGAACCACTGCTCCACCACGATGGCTGCCGCCATGAAGAGCAGCGCCGCGATCGCTCCCACGCCGCCAGCCAGGCCATCCATGTTGTCCAGGAAGTTCATCGCGTTCGCCATGGCCACCATCCACAGCGTGCCCATCGCCACGCTCGCCGCCATGCCCCACGCCCCGTGCGCTTCGAGCCCCGCAAGGGGCCGCACGCCGGCGAACCAGGCCAGTGCCACCGCCGGCACCACCTGCAGCAGCAGCTTGGGCCATGGGCCCAGGGCGCGGCGGTCGTCGATCATGCCCGCGATCAGCAGCCAGATCGCCGAAGCCGACAGCATCCAGCCGAACCCCTGCCCCCCGGCCAGCCGCTCCGCGAAGGCACCGCTGCCCGGCCACACCGACTCCGCCGACCACGGCAGCAGCCCGGACACCACCAGCAGGCCCGCCCCCAGGGGAAGGGCGAAGGCCAGCACGATGGCCACGCCGCCGATGTTGGGCACCGGCCGGAGCGCCTTGCGATGCCCGGCCGCTCCCGCGGAATCCAGTGCGTCCATGCGGTGACCCAGCCGGACCAGCACCGCCGTGAGCGGCAGGGAAAGCAGCAGACCCAGCATCAGCAGACCGGGCGCAAGCCACGCCATGCGGTTACTGTAATCGGCACCCTTCCATGAAACGCATCACCGTCTACTGCAGCAGCAGCACCAGCCTGGATCCCAAGTTCTTCGGAGCCGCCACCCGCATGGGCGAAATGCTCGCCGCCCGAGGCATCGAACTGGTCTACGGGGGCGGCGGCATCGGCCTCATGGGCGAGGTGGCCCGAAGCGTGAAGAAGGGCGGTGGCCGCGTGCGAGGCATCATCACCCGCCGTCTGCTGGATCTGGAGCAGGGCTTCAGCGGCTGCGACGAGCTGGTGGTGGTGGACACCATGAGCGAGCGCAAGCGGCTCATGGCCCAGCAGGGCGAGGCGTTCATCGCGCTGCCCGGCGGGCTGGGCACCTTCGAGGAGTTCTTCGAGGTGCTGGTGCAGCGGCAAGTGGGCGAGCACCGCAAGCCGATCGGCCTGGTGAACCTCGACGGCTACTACGACCCGCTCATCACGCTCATCGACCATGGCATCGAGCACCGCTTCATCAAGCCCGCGGTGCATCACCTGCTGCACGTGCATGCCGATCCGAACCTGGTGCTCGACGGCGTGCTGAAGGCCGAGCCCTTCGAGATCGATCCCGACCGCTTCCTTCCCATGGGGAAGAAGTGAGCGCGCCGCTGGGCCTGATCGCGGGCTCGGGCGAACTGCCGCTGCTGGTGGCGCGCGGCGCGAAGGCGGCGGGACGCCGCGTGGTGTGCGTGGGGATCCACGGGGCGTTCGACCCTCGCCTGCCCGGCCTGTGCGAACGGTTCCACGAGGCGGGACTGGTGCAGATCGGCCGCTGGATCAGGCTGCTTCGCCGCGGCGGCGCCCGGCAGGCGATCATGGTGGGTGGCGTGCAGAAGACCCGCATGCACGATCCATGGAAACTGTTCCGTCAGGTGCCGGATCTCCGCGCGGCGTGGCTGTGGTACCGTCAACTGAGGCATGACCGCCGCAATCACGCGGTGCTGGCGGCCGTGGCCGACGAACTTGCCGCGTGCGGCCTGCCCCTCATGGATTCGACCACCTTCATCCAGGATCATCTGGCTTCGCCCGGCGTGATGGGCCATGTGCAGCCCTCCACTCAGGCGCAGGCCGATGTGGGCTTCGGATGGCCGCTGCTTGCGCAGGCCGTGGAGCTGGACATTGGCCAGTCCATGGCGGTGCGCGACCGTGACGTGGTGGCGGTGGAAGCCATCGAAGGCACCGATGCCATGATCGACCGGGCCGGATCGCTCTGCCGCTCGAGTGGATGGACGCTCCTGAAGACGGCGAAGGCCGGCCATGACCGCAGGGCCGATGTGCCCACGGTGGGCGTGGCCACCATCGAGCGGGTGGCGGCGGCCGGGGGCAGATGCATCGCGCTGGGGTCGGGCCGGGTGATCCTGCTCGATCGCCCTGCTGTGCTGGCCGCCGCCGATCGCCTGGGCGTGGCGATCCTCGGCGTTTCCTAGCCGCTTTCAAGCCGGAACGAAAGGCGAAGTTTCGCATTTTCGCATTTCGTTCTTTGCAAACATTGGATCGGGGCTAATTTGTTTTGGTCCCCGGGCCCGAACCGAGGGACTTCCCGTTCTCCCGTTTCGTTCCCCTTTCCCTTCCCGGAGTTGCACAACATGAAGTCCCTCCTCGCCGCCACCGCGGCCGTGGCTGCCGCCGCCTCGTCGCAGGCCGCCCTCATCTACTCGACGAATTTCGACACCTACACCACCGCCAACCTGAGCGGCCAGTCGGCCTGGATCGGGACGGGCGGCAGCTGGGCCACCACCGGCTCGGTGAACACGGGCCAGACGGCGTTCCTGGTCTCCACCGCGCAGGCGGCTGGCGGAACGGGCAAGTCGGTGCGAATGACCACCGAGAAGTGGAACTTCGGCGGTCGCACCAAGGGCTACCTGGATCTCTCCAACAGCGGCAAGTGGGCTGCGGCAAGCACCGGGGCCAATTCAGGCACCAAGGTGCTTCGGGCCGAGGCCGACATCTTCGTGGCCACCGGCCAGCCCGTCACGTCGAGCTACGGCATCATGATCGGCGACACGAGCGCCTCCTACAGCTGCGGCATGATGATCTCGAACACCGGTCAGGTGTGGACGGCGAACAACGGGTATGCAAGCTCCAACCGCACGAACCGCACCACCGCATCCCTGGACACCTGGAACAACTTCCGCATCGACTGGGACACCGTGTCGGGCAACGCGAAGGCGTATCTGAACGGCACCCTGATCGCCGACTACACCCCCACCAACAAGTCGGGCGTGTTCGCCGTGCAGCTCTTCACCACCACTGACAACGGTGCCAGCGGCTCCACATCGAACAACGGCTTCGGTTTCGCCGACAACTTCTCCGTGTCGAGCGTGCCCTCGCCGGGTGCGGTGGCCCTGGTCGGCATGGCTGGCCTGCTCGCCCGCCGTCGCCGCGACTGAATTCCGAACGCCCCTCCGGGGCCTTACGCAAGGCGGCGGGATCGACCACGGTCGGTCCCGCCGCCCTTTCATTGGGTTCCCGCAACGCCTCTAGCATCGCTCGCATGTCGCACCCGCCCGCCACGCCCCAGGCTGGCGACGAAACCCCGCTGGCCAGCCGAGCGGGCCTGAAGCTTCGTCACGCCCTGCAGGCATTCGAGTTGCCCGTTGCGGGCCTGACCTGCGGCGACTTCGGCTGCAACGTGGGTGGCTTCACCGACGTGCTGCTGCGGGCTGGCGCGGCGAAGGTGTTCGCCGTGGACACCGGCTACGGCACGCTTGCCTGGCGGCTGCGACAGGATCCCCGCGTGGTCGCCATGGAGCGCACCAATGCACTGCACGCGGAGAGACCCGAGGGCGGCGTGGACCTGGTGGTGTTCGACCTGGCATGGACCCCGCAGCGGCTGGCGGTGCCCGCGGCGCTGCGCTGGCTGCGGCCCGGTGGCCGCATCGTGTCATTGGTGAAGCCGCACTACGAGCTGCTGGAGGCGGAGAAGGGCTGGCTCGACCACGGCTTCCTGCCGCATGAGCGCGTGCCTGCCGTGGTGGAGCGGGTGCGGGCGGGCATGGCGGCGCTTGGGGCGCACGTGCTGGCCGACACGGCCAGTCCGATCACCGGTGGCAAGACGGCCCGGCGGTCGGGCTCGCCCGGCAATCAGGAGTGGCTCATGCTGCTGCAGCCCGCCTGAGGGCGGTCACTTCGCGGTCGTGCGCGTCACTTCCCGGGCCTCGATCGGCACGGTCATCCAGATGCGGGGCGTTCCATCCTTCAGGCGGAAGATCGCCAGACCGGTGATCTCGTTGTCCACGAAGGCCGCGGTCGAAGGCGATTGGCCCTCCCGCTCCGTGCGCTGCACGAATCGGGCGATCAGCAGGTCGCCCGAGGCGGCGATGGGTTCGAAGCCCAGCAGTTCCTCGCTCACGTCAAGTTCGGGCATGAGCTGGTCAAAGAGTGCCCCAGCCTGCGCCTTGAAGGGCGAATCCGGATGGAACGAGGCGATCATCGCGTCCCGATCCTCGCGGTCCACGGCCTCCAGGTTCTCCCGCAGGACCTTCTCCGCCCCCTTCACGTCACCACGGTCCACGAAGGCATTGCCCACCACGAAGCCGAGCACCAGGGCGGCGATCACGGCGATCATGCTCGGGCGCGGACGGCCCTCGGAGGCATCGCTCAAGTGCCGGACCTCGCCGCTGAAGCCTTCTGCCCCTGGATCTGGTCGCCAGCCCATGCGCCCAGCGCCGCGCCACCGATGCCCGCCGCGAGGCCGATGGCCGGGTTTCCGGTGGCCAGTCCAGCGCCAAGTCCGGCACCCACGCCGCCGACCGCGGCGCCCGCGATGGCGCCAGTGCCGTCGTTGCGGCCCTGCATGGCGTTGCAACCCACGAACACGCAGACGATGGCGCACGCCACGGCGATGGTGCGTCGAGGAGCGGTGGACATGCGGGAAATCTAGCAGGAAAAACGGCGTGGAAGCCGCGGAAAAATCGCGCGTTCCGCTACACTTGGAACTCCCCAAAATCCCATGAGCGAAGCCCCCGCGAACACCCCGGCCCCCATCGATCGCGTCGTCGAGACCCCCATCGATCAGGAGCTGCACGACAGCTACCTGACGTACGCCATGAGCACCATCATGGACCGCGCGCTGCCCGACGTGCGCGACGGCCTGAAGCCCAGCCAGCGGCGCATCCTGGTGGCCATGAACGATCTCAACCTGTCGCCGGGCCGCAAGCAGATCAAGTGCGCCAAGATCTGCGGTGACACGAGCGGCAACTACCACCCGCACGGCGAGAGCGTGATCTACCCCACGCTGGTGAACCTGGGCCAGGTCTGGAAGACCCGCCACATGCTGGTGGACAAGCAGGGCAACTTCGGCTCCATCGAGGGGGACCCGCCGGCGGCCATGCGCTACACCGAGGCGCGCATGACGGCCGAGGCCACCGCCCTGCTCGAGGACCTGGACAAGGACACCGTCGACTTCAAGCCCAACTACGACGAGCGACTGCAGGAGCCCACGGTGCTGCCGGCCCGCTTCCCCAACCTGCTGGTCAACGGCAGTTCGGGCATCGCGGTGGGCATGGCCAGCAGCATGCCGCCCCACAACCTGGGCGAGGTGTGCGACGCCATCGTGAAGGTGATCGACACCCCCGAGGTGGGCCTCGAGGAACTCATGCGCGTGCTGCCCGGCCCGGATTTTCCAACGGGGGGCATGGTCATGGGCCGCCGCGGCATCGTCGAGGCCTACGCGGGCGGCCGCGGCCGCATCACCGTGCGTGGCCGCGTGAAGCAGGTCAAGGAAGGCGGCCGGGACGCGCTGGAGATCTTCGAGATCCCCTACCAGGTCGTGCAGAGCAACCTCATCGAGAAGATCGTCGAGGCCAGCCGCGAGGGGCGCATCCCCGACGTGGCCGACGTGCGCAATCACAGCGGCCGCGACGCGCAGACCCGCATCCTGGTGGTGCTCAAGAAGGGCGCGGATCCGGAGGTCGTCGAGAAGCAGCTCTACGAGTTCACGCCGCTGCAGAGCACCTTCAGCATCATCAACATCGCGCTGGTCAACCACCAGCCGCGCACGCTGGGCCTGAAGCAGCTCATCCAGTGCTACGTGGACCACCGCAAGGACGTGGTGCGCCGCCGCACCGCCTTCCTGATGCGGCAGGCCAAGCAGCAGGCCCACCGCCTTGAGGGCCTGATCTACGCGGTCTGCGACATCGACGAGGTGATCCGCATCATCCGCGAGAGCCGCGAGCGCGAGGAGGCCATCCAGAAGCTCATGGATCGCGGCTTCCGCATCGCCAAGGGGCACCGCTACGAGAGGCTGATCCCGGAGCGCATCGTGGCCGCCACCCGCCAGGGCGATGGCGCCCGCCTGACCCGCGTGCAGGCCGAGGCGATCGGCGCCATGCGACTGATCCAGCTGGTGGGCCTTGAAGTGGAGAAGCTGACCGCCGAGTTCACCAAGCTGCTCGAGGACATCGAGGGCTTCGAGGCCATCCTGGCCGACGACAAGCTGGTGCTGGACATCGTGCGCGAGGACACCGTCGAGCTGAAGGAACGCTTTGCCGACAAGCGCCGGACCAGCATCGAGGCGGGCGAAGCCGAGGCCTTCGAGATGGCCGACCTCATCCCCGAGCACGAGGTGGTGGTCACCATCTCGCACGCAGGATGGGTGAAGCGGCTTCCCAGCGACACCTACCGCACGCAGGGCCGTGGCGGCGTGGGCATCAAGGGCAGCGACGCCAAGGACGGCGACTTCATCGAGCAGCTCTTCACGGGCAGCAGCCACGACGACCTGCTCTGCTTCACCAACACGGGCCGCGTGTTCCGCATCAAGACCTGGCAGATCCCCGAGATGGCCCGCACCGCCAAGGGCCGCGCCATCCAGAACGTGATCGAGCTGCGCGAGGGCGAGACCGTGCGCGCCTTCCTGCCCGTGGCGGGCTTCGAGACGCGCGAGGACTTCCTCTTCTTCGCCACCCGGCAGGGCCGCGTGAAGCGGACCGCGCTGCAGGACTACCGCAACGTGAACAAGGGCGGCATCATCGCGCTGAACCTGAACGACGGCGACGATCTGGTGAACGTGCTGCTGACCAGCGGCAAGGACCAGGTCATGCTGGCCACCGCCAGCGGCATGGCCATCCGCTTCGACGAGAACGATGCCCGGGTCATGGGCCGCGCCGCGGCCGGCGTCATGGGCATCGACCTGGCCGAGGGCGACACCGTGGTCGGCGCCGTGCGATGCGACGACTCCGCCGACCTGCTCACCGTCACGCAGAACGGCTACGGCAAGCGCACCAACCAGGCCGAGTACCTGGTCCGCCAGGAGGACGGCAGCACCCGCTGCCAGAGCCGTGGCGGCAAGGGGCGCATCGACATCAAGACCGAGGGCCGCAACGGCCCAGTGGTGGCCGTGCGCAGCGTGCAGGAAGGCGACGAGATGATGCTGATGAGCCGCGACGGCATGATCGTGCGCAGCAAGGTGACGGACGTGAGTCGCATCGGCCGCAACACCATGGGGGTCCGTGTCATGCAGCTGCGGGAAGCGGACGCGGTCATGGCCGTGGCGCTCATCGCCGAACCCGAGGAGCCCGCGGCGGACTGACGCGAACGGCCCGCTCCGGGCGGCCGGTTACCATCCGAACCATGCCCATCACCGACTGGTCCGAGGACATCGCGCTGGTCGATCTGGGCGCCGAGCCGCAACTCTCCGAGGACCTGTCGGCCCTGCTCGCCTCGCTCGATGGCCCGGGCGCCGCGATCCGGCACGTGGTGATCGACCTCCACGGGGTGTCCCTGCTCACGAGCTCCAACATCGCCACGCTCATGCGGCTCCGCAAGATCCAGCAGCTCTCCAAGCGCCGCCTGGTGCTGTGCCGCATCAAGGACCGGGTCTGGGCCACCTTCATCACCGCGGGCCTGGACGAGCTCTTCGAGGTCGCGGCCGATGTGGGCACCGCGCTGGCCTCGGTGCAGCTGGG
>JBILWQ010000096.1:0-7097 GCA_044369805.1 Phycisphaerales bacterium | reverse complement strand
CGTGATGGGCACATCCTGCAGGCCCTCCCGCAACCGACCCAGCACTTCGTTGCGGCGAGCGGCCGGGCGAACGAAGTCGGGATTGTCGGCGAACAGCCTCTCCAGCCGCGGTGCGAACGCGCTGAGCCGGAAGTACCAGTTCTCCTCCTTCGCGCGGACCAGCGGGCGGCCGCTCACCGGACTGCGGTAGTCGTGCTCCTTGGCCTTGGTGTCGGTGAGGTAGGTCTCCTCGCCCTCGTCGTACCAGCCCTCGAACGAGCCCTTGGTCAGGGCCCCGGCGGCGCGCAGCCGCTCGACCAGCAGCTGCACCTGCCGCTCGTGGCGAGGCTGGGTGGTGCGGATGAAGTCGTCGTTGGTCTGCTGGAAGAGCCGAAGCACCGCCTCGAACTCCGCGGCGTTGCGATCCGCCCACGCCTGCGGGGTGACGCCGTTGGCCGCGGCGCTCTTCTCCACCTTCACGCCGTGCTCGTCGGTGCCCGTCAGGAAGAAAGTGTCGAAGCCACGCAGACGCATGGCGCGGGCCCACGCATCGCACAGCGTGGTGGTGTACACGTGGCCGATGTGCGGCCGATCGTTCACGTAGTAGATGGGCGTGGTGATGCTGGCCGTGGCGGACATGGATCGCCAGTCTACGGAGCCCCCAGCGGCGCCCGCGCAGCGTCGGCGTCCGCCGTGTTCTCGAAGCAGGCCAGCCGGAGAACCTCGCCATCGCTCCAGACCAGCGCCGTGCTCTCCAGGCCCGGCAACTCTCCCTCGAGCGTCTGGTCGGCGGAGAGCGGTCGGGGCCGGCCCCGAGCGTCGAAGGCCAGGTACTGCCCCTCGTCGGCGGCGACGAACAGCAGGACCCATCGTTCGTTCGCCTGACCTCGGCCCTGATACACCAGGACCGCGGAGCGGTAGGTGGAGCCGGGCAGGGATACGGGTCCCACCCGCATCAGGTGGAATCCGATGGACGCGAGATCGGGCGCCACGACCGGTCGGCCGGTCAGCCGCTGGAGCAGGCCCTTCGCCTCCTCCGGTGCAAGATCCGCCTCGCCGGCGTTCTCCAGCGAATCCATGATGGCCCGATAGCGGAGCCGCGCGGCCGCATCGAGCACGTCCGCCAGGGGCAGCCCGCCGCCATGGCTCAGGCGGCCCGCCACGGTCGGCCCGTAGATGCCAAAGAGCACCGCGCCGACCACGAGCAGCAGGCTCATGACCAGGGCTGGCATGGAAGGGGCCCGATGGAAGGGGCTGGTTCGCTGGATCTCGTGGCCTGCCGTGTCGGTCACGACGCGATGCTAGGGAAAGCCCGGGGCCAGCATCCGGAGCGGGCTGCACGCGACGCATCGGCGGTGGAGCATCTACGATGCTTCCGTGCTTCTCCGACTGCCCATGCTCCTGCTGATGCTCATGCCGGTCCAGGCACTTGCGCAGAACGCGCTGGATGCCAACCTGCACGCGAACGAGGGCAAGATGAACCCGACCGCGACCCGCGAGGACTACCGGTCGCGCAACCTGGTGGTGACCGGCGACGTGGCCGGCGGGCGTGGCTTCCGGGGCAACGTGGGTTACACGGCCGAGGGGGACTTCCGGGGCTCCACTGGGGGTGACGGCAGCATGCAGTTCCGGCGTGACAGCGCCTTGAGCAGCGCCAGTCTGGCGCGGACCCAGAGTTCGGGCGACACATTCAGCATGATGCGCGACAGTGGAGCCATGGAGTACCGCCGCGACTTCGCCGGCGCGAGTCAGCGCGGCGCTGCGGGATCGGCGCCGGCGGCCGCCACCAGGCATCGGCTGGATCAGGAATCCAACCGTCTGGCCACCGATCGCCTGCTCACCATGGACACCGCCAGCAGTCCGATGGCGAGGTATCAGACCAGAACCGGCGACACGGGCACGCTCACGGCGAGCACCGTCCGGGGCATCAAGCGGGAGAGTGATCGCAGTCGTCGGGGGGATGAACGACTCAATCTCTACGAGGCGGCGCGACTGCAGGATGACCTCCGTCGGGGCCTGCTTCGCATGGATTCCTCATCCGCTCGCGCGCTCACGCCCTTCGCGGTCGCCAAATGGAAGGCGGATGCGGCCAAGGGCGGTACGCGGGATCCGCGATCGATGTCGGCGACCGAACTGGCCATCGAGCGGATGAAGACAGGTGCCTCGGCCTACGACGGGATGGTTCGGAAGATCCAGCGGAACTGGCAGCAGCGGCCTTCGTCGGGCCGACCGAAGCCCGCGGACAAGGACGAGGTTCCGAAGGCGGTCGAGCCATCGGGAACCGACGAAGGCTCGGCCGATGCGTCCACCGACGATGGCCTTGGCACCGCCTACGAGTCGCTTCGTCGGCGCCTGGATCGCGAGCCGGCAACCCCCGCCGCGGCGAACGAGGCGTCCGCCCGTTCAGGACCTGAGATGACGGCCGAGGAGTACGCCCTCGTGCTGCGGCACGGCACCCGCCTCGATGCCTTCGGCGAAGGTGGCCAGGATCGACTGGATGAACTTCTGGCCGAGGGTCAGCGAGCGATGCGCGAGGGGAACAACTTCATCGCCGAGAAGCGGTTCGAGGTGGCGCTCTTGCTGAAGCCCGACGACCCACGCGCGACCGCTGGCCTGCTGCACTGCCAGATCGGGGCCAACCTTCCCGGTTCCGCCTCCATCACGCTCCGGAAGCTCTTCACCCAGAGTCCGGAGATGATGGATGTCACCTACGCACCCGAGGCCCTGCCCCAGACGCCACGGCTGACCAAGGCGCTCGAGAGCGCCCGAACCCGCTTGGGCTCGAATCGGGATCCGGCGGATTACGGTCTGCTGGTGGCGTACATCGGTCGACTTCTGGGTGATCGTGGGGTGATCCAGGAGGGCCTTGCGAAGGTGACGGGCACACCCAGCGATGACACGCTGGCTGCGCTGCTTCGCAAGCTCTGGATCGATCCGCCTCCGGCGCCCGTGGAAGAGCCTGTCCGGCAAGCGCCAGTTCCCGAGCCGCCGAAGCCCTTCGAGCCACCCGTGCCCGCGGCCGATCCCGTGAAGACCCAGGTCGCTGAACCGGCGAAGCCCGCGGAACCCCTGTCCCCCGAGCGACCGACCACCACGCCCTGATGTCCGCTCACCGCAGGCTTGCGGTGCTCTTCAATCCCAGGTTCCGGAAGATCTGCTGCGTCGCATCGCCGCGGTTGAGCGTGTAGAAGTGGATGCCTCGGATGCCCCGATCGAGCAACTCGAGGCACTGTTCCGTGGCCCAGTGGATGCCCACCCGCTCGACGGCGTCCAGATCGTCCTGGCAACGTTGAAGGGCCCGCATGAGCTTGGCGGGAATGTGGGTGCAGGCGGCCAGATCCGCCATTCGGTGCAGGTTGGCCACGCTCAGGACCGGCATGATGCCGGCGATCACGGGCACTCGGATGCCCGCCAGTTCGCATCGCTCCCGCCAGTCCATGAACGACCGGTTGTCGAAGAAGAGCTGGGTGCAGATCCAGTCGGCTCCGGCATCCACCTTGGCCTTCAGGTGGTCCATGAGCCGGAGGGTGTTGGGGGTCTCCGGGTGTCCCTCCGGAAAGCCCGCCACGCCGATGCCGAATCCCCGTGGATCCGGATGGGCGCCGCTGGCGTTGAAGTCCCGGATGAACCGAACCAGGTCCGCCGCATGCGGAAAGTCGCCCTGGCTCACGGCCGAAGCGTCCCTTGGCGCGTCGCCCCGGAGCGCCAGGATGTTGGATACGCCCTCGGCGGCGTATCGCTCCAGGATGGCCCGGATCTCCGATCGCGTGTGACCGACGCAGGTCAGGTGGGGCACTGGATCCAGCGAGGTTTCCCGCTTGAGCCGGAGCACCAGGTCGTTGGTGCGCTGGCGGGTGCCGCCGCCCGCGCCGTAGGTCACGCTCACGAAACTCGGGGCCAGGGCCTCGAGATCCCGGATCGCCCTGAAGAGCTGCTCCCAGCCCGACTCCTTCGCGGGGGGAAAGAACTCGAAACTGGCGGTCCGGGCATCCCGCGCCAGGATGTCGAGCATGTGCATGGATAGAGTCTACGCAAAGGAGAGTGCATGTCCGAACGGGCGAGGATCCCCAAGCCAGCGGCGCGAAGGCTCAGCCTCTACCTGAGAATGGTCCAGGATCGCATCGAGCAGGATGGGGCGGCGAATCGGGTCAGCAGTCGCGAGCTTGGCGAGGCGGCCGGGGTGGCGGATGCCCAGGTGCGCAAGGACCTGGCCAGTTTCGGGGCGGGGGGCCAACCCGGCGTGGGCTATCGCCTCCACGATCTTCACCAGGGACTTCGCCAGGCGCTTGGTCTGCAGCAGCCCTGGCGCGCCGCGCTGGTGGGTGCCGGCAACATCGGGCGGGCGCTTCTGGCCTATCCCAGATTCGCGCAGGAGGGCTTCGAGATCGTTGCGGTGCTGGACCGGGGAGGCGGCGTGGTGGGCCGCCGGATCGCCGGGCATGTGGTGCAGTCGATGACCAGCCTGGCGGAGGTGATCCGTCGATCGGGAGCCCAGCTGGGGGTGATTGCCGTGCCTCCGGATGAGGCCCAGGCCGTGGCCGAGGAGCTGGTGGCCGCAGGCATTCGAGGGGTCCTGAACTTCGCGCCGCGCGCCCTTCGCCTTCCCAAGTCCGTGCCCGTGGTGGCCGTGGATTTCACCGAGGCTCTTGAGCGACTGGCCTTCGAGGTGACGGCCTCTCGGCCCAGCTCGGGTCGAGGCCGGTCCGGCGGCTGATCGGAGTCCGGCCGCACTCCCTTATCATGGCCGGACCGTGCCGTTGACCCCCCTCCGGAAGCCTGTCCAGATGCCACGCACCCACAGGATGTGGCTGCTGACCCTGGCCGCACTGCCCATGGTGGTGGGGTGCCACAAGGTGCTGTTTCCTCAGAACGAGCCGCGCACGCAGTACCAGAAGACCGACACGCTTCGCGACAAGTTCACGCCTCTGCAGGAGCCCGACGTGTTCGGCAATCCCAAGCCCGCGCTCCGGGCTCGCCTTGCCCCGCCCGCCTGATTTTGTCCGCACATTCGCCCAAGTGCGGCCGACGCCGCATCCGATAGATCCGCCAACGAGACCCGCATGAGCAGGAAGCTCCCCATCCTCAGGCCCATCCGAGCGGCAAGCTCGGTGTCGCGCCGGACCCGGGTGGTTTGGGGTGCGTTTGCGGCGGCCATGACGCTGGCCTGTGGCGTGCTGGTGCTGGGTGATGCCGAAGGTCCAAGGCCCGTGGTCATGGCGGTGCCGGAACTGGAATCCCGAACGGATCTGGGCGTGAATCCCCGCGAGGCCAGGCTGGATCGGAAGCGTTGGGACGCCATCGTGATCCATCACTCGGGTACCCCGGCAGGTGATGGCGCTTCGATCGCCCGCATGCATGCCGAGCAGGGGCTGGTGGGACTGGGCTACCACTTCGTCATCGGCAATGGCCAGGGCCTCGGCGATGGCGCAATCGAGGTCGGCGCCCGCTGGAACCGGCAGCAACCCGGTGCCCATGTGGCCTCCCGTGCGCACGTCGCCGGTGCCGCACCGGTGGCGGTTTCCTCCGCTGACCACCTGAACGAGCACGCCGTGGCCATCTGCCTGGTCGGCAACGGGGATCGGCGCCGCTTCACCGACCGCCAGATCCGGGAACTCTCGTCACTGGTTCGCCGGCTGCAGCGTGAGCTCGGCATTGCCGCCGACCGTGTCTACCTGCACGGTGATGTGGCGCCGGTCAGCAGTCCCGGGGTCCACTTCCCCGCGGCCGAATTCGAGGGACAGCTGCTTCGGACTTCAGGCTGACCCTGCGTTGCGGGGTTTCGGGGGTTGGGCTAGATTCGGGGAACGGCCGCCGCTTCGTGCAGTCGTCGTGGGGCTGAGGACCGATGCGCCGCGGTCCTGAGGCTCTTTGGCAGACTCCGGAGCGTTTCCGGAATGCCCTGGAAAGGTTCGGCAGCAGCAGGTTCATGAGCGGTCCCCAGGAGATCTTCGGCTACCCGGTCGTCGCCAAGCTCGGCACCGGTGCGGCCAGCGAGCTGTACGCGGTCCAGGATCCCAAGACCAAGCAGGTCTGGGCGCTCAAGCATGTCGTACGCCGCTCGGACAAGGACGACCGTTTCATCGCCCAGGTGGAGATCGAGCACGAGGTCGGCAGCAAGCTTGACCATCCGAACATGCGTCGCGTGGGCAAGATCCACCGTATTCGCAAGCTCTTCACGACCACCGAGATCGGACTCTGCCTTCACCTGATCGACGCGGACGCCATGGACAACCGCAGGCCCGAGACGCTGCTCGAGGCCGTGGAGCAGTTCGCGCAGATCGCACGGGGCCTGGGCCACATGCACGCGAAGGGCTTCGTCCATGCGGACATGAAGCCCATCAACGTCATGGTGCTCGAGGATCGCTCGATCCAGATCATTGACCTGGGGCAGGCCTGCAAGATCGGTTCGCGGAAAGAACGCATCCAGGGCACCCCGGGCTACATTGCCCCGGAGCAGGCTGCACTGGAGAAGATCACCGCGGCCACCGACGTCTACAACCTCGGGGCGACCATGTACTTCATGCTGGTGGGCGAGGTGATCCCCACCGTGCTTCCGCCCGGTTCATCCAAGCCGATCGCCGCGTCACTGCTGCGCATGCCGCAGGCACCGCACGAGCGCAAGCCGATGATTCCCGCCCGTCTGAGCCGGCTCATCATGAACTGCATCCGCGTGAAGCCGGAGGATCGCGTGGCGTCCATGGATGCGGTGGCATCCGAGCTTGACCAGATCGCCTCGGAACTCCGGGGCCCCGTCGGGGCTGGCGGCAACCGACCGGGCAAGTGATGGAGCCGCCCGCCTCGTCGGAGAGATGGGATCGCCGCTTCCTGCAGCTGGCGGACCAGATCGCCCTGTGGAGCAAGGACCCAAGCCGGGGCGTGGGGGCCGTGATCGTTTCGGATTCACGGCAGATCGTCGCCACCGGCTTCAACGGATTGCCTCGTGGATTCGCCGACCTTCCGGAGCGGCTGCAGCGACCGGTGAAGTACGACCTGGTGGTGCATGCCGAGCTGAACGCGATCGTGCAGTGCGCCCGGAACGGCGTCAGCCCGATCGGCTGCACCGTGTACACCAGCTTCGCGCCGTGCGTGCACTGTTCGCTGGCGATCATCCAGGCGGG
>JBILWQ010000054.1:0-8657 GCA_044369805.1 Phycisphaerales bacterium | reverse complement strand
TGCCGGGCATCCACCACGTAGATCACGCGGCCACCGCCGAGTTCCTGCACGCGGAACCGCACCGCGGCCAGGTCCGTGGTGGCGTAGAGGAACCCGCCGTCACCCTTGCGGATGAGCATGGGTCGCTCGCGATCTGCGAACGGCACCACGATGGCCGCCTCGTCCTCCTTCGCCAGACCGGCCTTCAGGAAGGCGTCCACCGCGGGGCCGAGCCGATCCCGGTAGAAGCTCTCGCCGCGGGAATGCTCGGCGGTCAGCTTCACGCCGAGCGTTCGGGCGGTGGCGAGCACCTCCGCCATGGTGACGTCGATCAGCCGCTGCCAGTCGCGCACCGTGGTCGCATCGCCAGATTGCAGCTTCAGCAGCGTGGCCTTGGCGTCACGCTCGGCGGCACCGGCGCTCTCGCTCTGCACCTGCAGTTCCGCCACGCGGTGCGGCCCCGCATGCGTGGCCAGTGCCGCGGCCAGTCCCGCCTCGTCGGTTCTCGCCTCCAGCTGGGCGGCGCGGTAGGCGGTGTTGAGGTCCTCCAGGGTCAGGCGATCGAAGTCCCGGCCCTGCCTCCGCAGCGACGCCATGGTCATGGCGATGGGCAAGCCCCAGTCACCGAGATGGTTCTCTCGCCACACCTTCCGGCCGAGCCGTTCATGCAGGCGCGCGACGACATCGCCGATGATCGTGGCCCGAAGATGACCCACATGCATCTGCTTGGCCACGTTCACGCCGCAGAGATCCACCACCACGGCATGCGGCAGCGGCGCGGGTGCAATGCCCAGTTCCGGCCTGTCCAGGTCCGCCAGCATGCCCGCGAGAGCCGCGGTGGAGAGCCGGATGTTGATGAAGCCGGGGCCCGCGATCTCGGGGGCCTCCGCCAATCCGGCCAGGTCCACCGCCGCCGCGATCCGCTCGGCGATCTCGCGAGGCTTCGCCTGCAGGGCCTTGGCGAGCCCCAGGGCCGCGTTGCACTGGAAGTCGCCGTGCTTCGGGTCGGCGCTCGCCTTCACCTGCGGGTCGATCGATGCCGGGTCGATGCCCGAGACCGTCGCGATGGCCGCACGAAAGGCGTGCTCGAGGCGAAGCAGCGGGTCGCACGGATGCATGGCAGGCCGAGAATAGGGCCGCTCAGCGAGCCGCGCGGCGGGGCTTCAGCAGTCCGCGGTGCTGGCCGTGCAGCCGGTTCATGAGCTTCATCGAGCCATCTCGCCAGTCGGCGTCGGGCTTCAGGTCGATGGCGGCCATCTCGATCATGCGGACCAGGCTCTCGAAGTCTGCCATGGAGACGAACTCGGGGCCGACGCGGCCGCGCTTCCGCCCGGCCACCGTGGCATCGATGTCCTGCATGTTGTGATAGTTGCCCAGCGGCAGGCAGAGACAGGTGCTCTCGAGGCCGTGGGTCGCGAAGGCCGTGGCCTCGCAGGCGCCGCCCGGCATGAGCTTGCGCTGGAACAGGAAGCCCGGGTCCTTCGCGCGGGCCGCCATGAAGAGTTCGCCCAGCGCGTTCGTGAGGTGCGGGGAGAACACGCTGAGCCGGTCACCGACCCGCAGGATGGCCCCGGCGCCGATCGGACTGTCGTGGGGGAAGCTGCGGGAGTTCTCAAGGCAGAGAAGGCGCGCCCGGCGGGGGATGAAGCCGTTGCGCGCGGCGTGGATAGCACCCACGAAGCCGACCTCCTCTGCCCGCGTGAACAGCAGACCCACGTGACGCGCTTCGGGCTTGGTGAGCAGGCGGTCGAAGGCCACGAGCGCCGCGGCCAGCGCGGCAAGGTCGTCGCAGGCGTGGGTGTGCAGCAGGCCCTTGCGGATCGCGGGCTTGGGCAGATCCCACCGTGCAATGTCGCCGACTCGCAGCGAGGGGGCGGCCTTCGCGAGCCGCGCCTTGACCCGCTTGAAGGGCTTCGCCTTGGCGTCGAGTCGCGTGATGCGCGCCCCATGCACGCGGTCATCGCCATCGATGGCCTGCAGCCGGGCACCAACGAAATAGGCATCGTGCACCCCGCCGCGGAACTCCAGTTCCAGTTCCCGGTCTCGCACGCTTCGCACCACGAATGCCGGGTGGTCCAGGTGCGCGGTGACCAGAAGTGGAGGCACACCGCGCGGAGCCTTGCGGTGGGTGATGAGCATGTTGCCGCCGTCGTCGCGGTGCAGCCTCAGGTGGGCGGATCGCACGAAGCACCATCCCTCGATGAACGCGATCACGCGGTCCTCCAGCCCGGCGGCCGTGGGAATGGCGGTCAGCGTGAGGGCGAGGCCACGTTCGTTGGCGGTGAGTGCCATGGGCCGGCAAGGGTACTTCGCCACCGTGGCTTCTACACTTCAACCTATGCCCCTGAGCCCCATTCCCGAGATCCTGCAGGAACTCCGCGCGGGTCACGCCATCGTGCTGGTGGATGACGAGAACCGCGAGAACGAGGGCGACTTCGTGGTGGCGGCGCAGCACTGCACGCCGGAGATGGTGAACTTTCTCACCCGGGTCGGCGGTGGCTACCTGTGCGTTGCCCTGGCCGGCGGCATCTGCGACCGGCTCGATCTGGGGCCGGCCGTCGCGCACAACACCAGCCTTCGCGGCACCGCATTCACGGTCAGCGTGGAAGCGCACCCCCGGCACGGCGTAGGCACGGGCGTGAGCGCGAGGGACCGATCGACCACCATCCGGCTGCTGGCCGATCCGGGCGCCGCGGCGGGGGACTTCACGCGGCCCGGTCACGTGAATCCGCTGCGGGCCCGTGAGGGCGGCGTGCTGGTGCGGACCGGCCAGACGGAGGGCAGCGTGGACCTCTGCCGCATGGCGGGACTGGAACCGGCCGCGGCGATCATCGAGATCGTCAAGCCCGACGGCGAGATGGCGCGCATGCCGGATCTGGAAGCGATGTGCCATGAGCATGGTCTCAAGATGGCCAGCGTGGAGCAGGTGATCGAGCACCGCCTGCGGGGCGAGGCGCTGGTGGAGCGGATGGAGCCCCGTGATGGCGAGGATCTGGTCACTCCGGAGGGCACCTTCCGCCTCTTCGCCTGGCGCACCGCGGTGGACGCGCTGCCGCACCTGGCGCTGACGATGGGCGGTGTGGGCCGGCTGGAGGCCTCGGGTGGCGTGAAGGTGGAGCAGCGACCCACGCTCGTTCGAATGCACCGCCGCGACATCTTCCGCGATGTCTTCGCCGTCACCGGCAGCGGCGGTGGACAGGCCGAGGTTCGGGCGGCCATGGCCGCGATCGCCAGGGAGGGTCGCGGGGCGCTCGTCTATCTCCGCAGCGAGGGCAGTGGCTTCGATACGCCAGATCGCCTGCAGCGCATCCGCCGGGCCGGCGATGACGTGAACGCACCGGATCTGACGCGGCCCGAGGGCATCGGCGGCCGCGCACAACCCATGGACCTCCGGGAGTTCGGCGTGGGCGGACAGATCCTCCGGGATCTGGGCCTGCACAAGCTGCGACTCCTGACCAACCATCCCAAGGTGGCCATGCCAGGTCTCCATGGCTTCGGCATCGACATCGTGGAACAGGTGCCGCTGCGATGATCGCCGGGGCGGCGATGTGCCTGGGCCTTCTTGCCGGGTGCGCCGCGGCGCAGGTCCCGCACGAGAGGGCCTCTGATCCAGCCGCGGTGGCGAAGGATGCGCCGGCACCCCATGCCTCGGCGGACGCGCTGCTGGAGGCACTGGAGAAGGCAACCAGGGGTCTTCGCGACTTTCAGGCCCAGGTGATCTACGACCGTCTCGACGCCATCACCGAGGATCGCGAGCGCCGCACGGGCCGGATCATCCTGGAGCAGGATGGCGCGGATCCGCCGCAGCGCCGCTTCGCGATCGCCTTCGATCGATTCATCGATGCGGCGGGTCATGCGTCGCCGCAGAACCAGCGCTTCGCGTTCGCTTCGGGTTGGCTTGTGGAATTCGATGACGCGCGCCGGCAGGCCATCGAGCGCCAGCTGGTGCCCGAGGGCAAGTCGCTCGATCCACTTCGTCTGGGTGAGGGTCCGCTGCCGCTCCCGGTGGGGCAACGTGCGGATGACGTGCGGCGGCGATTCACGGCCACGCTGGCCCCGGCTCCCGAGGCGCCGCTGCTGAAGGCGCTCGATGGCGTGCAGGGCCTGGTGCTGGTGCCGCGGGCCGGGACGAGCGTGAGCGAGGACTTCGAGGAGGTCCGCATCTGGTACGACCTCCGCACGCTGGCCCCCGTGGGTGTCCTGGCCCGCATGAAGGGCGGGGATCTCAAGACGGTGCTTCTCCGGAACGTTCAGGTGAACGCGGGACTGGATCCGTCGGCGCTGGAGGCGCTCCGCGTCGAGGTGCCCGAGGGCTGGGTCCGCGATCGCCGCCCGTGGAGGCCGGCACAGCCATGAAGCGATGGGTGGCGGTCCTGGCCGCAGCGATGCTCGCACGAACGGCCCATGCCCAGATCGTGCTCGAGCCGGAACTGCCGCGATCGGTGCGGGCGGCACTCGAGGCGCCGGGTCTGAAGCCTTCGGAACAGCGGGAACTTCGCCTTCGGCATGGTCTCTGGACGCCCGAGGATCTGGACACGCCAGCGAGGCGCGCCGAGGCGGCGCTGCGATGCTGGAGGCTGGATGACGAGTCGCTGGCGGATCCGGCGGTTCCGGTGACCGCTCGTGCGGAGGCGCTGATCCGGCGAGGGCGGGCGGGCGAGGCGCAATCGCTGCTGGCGGGCTGCGCCGAACCTGAATGCGCGTCGCTTCAGGCCTGGGCCCTGGTGCTTCAGGGCAGGGTGCCGGAAGCGTGCGAGCGTCTGCGGCCGCTGGAGGCGGCGGCCAGGGATCCGAACGCCGATGGAGCGACCCTGCGTCGAGGTGCCGAGGCGCTGATCCTTCGAGGCACGCTGGAGATGGTGGGGGCCGATGGCTGGCGCGACGCCGCAGCGTGGCTGGGGCGCGCGCGCGAGCTGGACCGGCTTGACCCGCAGGTTCCCGCAATCGAGGGTCGCCTGCTCATCGGTCGGCACAATCGCGAGGAGGGCGTCCCGGCTCTGCAGCAGGCGATCGCGCTCGATCCTCGGGCCTCCTCCGCCCTCCATGACCTTGGACGTGCCGCACTGGAGGCGTTCGACTTCGAAGGCGCTGCGCGTGCAGCCGCCATGCTGCGCCGTTGCAATCCCGAGCATCCGCTGGCCGACCTGCTCGATGTCGAGCGGCTGCTGCTGACCGAGGACATCGATGGTGCCGCTGCCATGCTCGATCGCCTGCAGGCCCGATGGCCCGAGATGCCCGAGCCCATGGCCCTTCGCGCTGCGCTGCTGGCGCGCCGCTGGGATCAGGCAGGCCTGTCCGCCGCGCTGCAGGCGATGGATGCGCACTTTCCCGGCCAGGCGCTGGGTGCCGCAACCGCCGGTCGGCTGCTCGCGCTGCACCGTCAGTACGACCAGTCGGAACGGCTGCTTCGACAGGCCATCGAGCGGCGTCCCGCATGGAGCGATCCGAGGGGTGAACTGGGCCAGCTCATGCTTCAGACCGGACGCGACGCGGAGGCTCGCGCCGCCCTGACCGAGGCGGCGGAGCGGGACCCCTTCGACAAGCGGAGCGCATTCGGCCGCTGGTTGCTCGACGAGATGGCCGGGTATCGCTCCATCGAGACTCCGCACTTCCGCATCCGAGTGAAGCCCGGGGTGGATGAGGCCGTGGCCGAGGGCATGCCCGAGGCGCTGGAGTCCATGCACCATGCGGTGAGCGGCTGGTTCGGCCACGAGCCTTCGGCCCGCACCACGATCGAGCTGCTGCCGGATCACGAGTTCTTCGCCGTCCGCATCACGGGCATGCCCGGAATTCACACCATGGCGGCCTCCACGGGCCCGGTCATCGCGCTGGAGACGCCGCGCCGGGGCAATCCGCGGAAGCATCTGGGTCCGTACGACTGGCTCGAGGTCCTCCGGCACGAGTATGCGCACACCGTCACGCTGAGCCAGACCGACAACCGGATTCCGCACTGGTTGACCGAGGCTCTGGCGGTGCGCGTGGAGACGCGGCCACGGTCCATGCAGACCTGCGAGCTGCTGGCGGGGGCGATCGCCGGCAACAGGTTGTTCACCCTGGATCGGATCAAGTGGGCATTTGTCCGCCCCGAAACACCCAAGGATCGGGCGCTCGCCTACGCGCAGGGACACTGGATGGTCGAGTACATGGAGCACCGCTGGGGCCGAGAGGCGATCCCGAAGCTGCTGGAGCGCTACCGAGCCGGCGACGACGAACCTGCCGCCATGCGGACGGCGCTGGGCATCGATCCGCAGGCGTTCTTCGTGGAATTCCTTCCCTGGGCGCGCGCGCAGGTTCAGGCGTGGGGGCTGCTGGCAAGTCCCACCATGGACGAGTTCATGGAGCGGGCGCGAAAGGCCGATCCCGCGCTTGTCGAGCGATCGGCCGAGGCCCGGATCGATCGTGTCGAGGCCGTGGCGAAGCGTCTGGCGGCCGGCTGTGGTGCCCCCGCCACGGGCGAGTCACTGCAGGCGACCCGCTGGCCCGCGGCGAAGCTGCCCGCGGTCCACATTCCCGACACCATGATCGACGCCTGGCTCTCCGAATGGCCTTCGCACCCGGACCTGCTCGAGATGAGGATCCGTCGAAGGCTGAAGGACCAGCCTGAACTCAACGAGACCACGCGCGAGTTCCTGGACCGGTACCGTGACGCGCGGCCCGTCGATCCCTGGCCGGATCAGCTTCTGGCGGCTGCAGCCCGCAAGGCGGGAGACTTTGAGGCGGCGTTGCCGAACCTGAGGCGGCTCGATGCCCTTGAGGAACGTGATCCGGCGTATTCGCTCGAGATCGCGAGGCTCGAGCGGGAGGCCGGCCACGCGAGGGAGGCGCTGCATGCCGTCGAGAAGGCGGCCCGCATCGACGGCTATGACCCGGCCACGCGGGAGCTTGCAGCCGCGATCGCCATCGAGGTGGGTGAACTGGCCACCGCCATGAGGCACCTCCGGGCCCTTCGCCTTCTCGAGCCCGAGGTCCAGAGGCATGTTGAGCGGATCGAGCGGCTGCAACGCCTGATGGACGCCAAGGCAACGCCGCCGGGTTGATCGGTTACGGTACGGACATGCATGTTCGCCCGCGAAAGGCACCGTTGCGAGGCTTTCCCGACGCGCCGCTCCTGATCGGTGGTCTCTCCGCCATCGCGGGTCTGGCGGGTCTTGCGGGCCATGGAAGTCCGACGACCGGAGCAGGCCTGCTGTGGTCGGCCTGGCTGATGCTCTGCACGGTGCTCTGCGCCTTCCGGGCCATGGCCCATGCGGACCGGCTGGCGGAGCGGTTCGGCGAGCCGGTGGGCACCGTGGTCCTGACCGTGTCGGCGATCACCATCGAGGTGGCCTCGGTGTGCGCGTTCATGGTGGGCAGTCACGGCGATCCAACTGTGGCTCGGGACAGCATGTTCAGCGTGCTCATGATCATCCTGAACGGCTTCGTGGGCGGGTGCATACTGCTGGGCACCGCGAAGTCGCACGAGCGTCGCTTCAATCCCGATGCCTCTTCCATGTACCTGCCGCTCATCGTGGCCATGGGATTCCTGGCCCTGGTGCTGCCCCGGCTGGCCACCAGCGAGGAGGGCGGGTGGATGACCGACGGCATGGAGGTGTTCGTGGGCGGCGGGTGCCTGGGGGTGTACCTGGCGTTCCTGTGGATGCAGACCTCGCGCTACCGTGGCTACTTCGCCTTGGAGGAGACATCGACGACGGGAAACCATGGTGCGGACGTGCCGGTGATTCGAAGCCTGGTGATGCTGCTGGTATCGCTGGTGATCGTGGTCCTTGGGGCGAAGTGCATGGCGGGCCGCGTGGGAGCCATGCTGCAGGCGGCGCATCTGCCCAGCGGCTTCGGCGGCGTGATCATCGCCCTCATGGTGCTGGCCCCGGAGGGTCTGGCGGCGCTGCAGGCCAGCCGACACGGCGACATGCAGCGATCCATCAACGTGCTGCTCGGCAGCGCGGTGTCCACCATCGGACTCACCGTGCCTGCCGTGCTGGTCATGCGCGCCTTCACGGACATCGATCCGGAGCTTGGCCTCGAGGTGCCCTACATCGGCCTGCTGGCGGCCACCTTCCTGGTGTCTTCGCTCACGCTCATGCGGGGTCGGGTGAACACGGTGCATGCCCTGCTGCACCTGCTGCTCTTCTTCGGATGGCTCATCACGATCCTGGACGAGAGTCTGCCCAACGCGGTCCCGGGCGCGGATTGATCACGACCAGGGCAGGCGATCGAGATCCACGTTGCCGCCGCAGATCACGATGGCAACCCGTCGCCAGCCGGCGTCACGGGCGAGGGTGCGGAAGGCTGCACCGGTGGCCGCGGCCACGCCCACGGCCGCACTGGGCTCGATCACCAGCTTCAGGCGCTCGAAGGTGAAGCGCATCCAGCCGGCGATGTCGCTCTCCTCCACGGTCAGGACATGGTCCACGTGCTCACGAAGGATCGGGAAGGTGAGGGTGCCGATGCCCGCCCGCAGGCCATCCGCCAGGGTGGTCGCGTTGGTGGGTGGCTGCCGAACGCCGCTCGTCTTGCTGCGGGCAGCATCATCGACCGCACCTGGTTCCGCTCCGATCACAGACACCTGAGGCCGCAGGGCCTTGATCGCGGTGGCGATGCCACCCACGAGTCCGCCGCCACCCACGGGCACCACCACGGCCTGCACCTCCGGCCACTGATCCAGGATCTCCAGTCCGATG
>JBILWQ010000020.1:0-13993 GCA_044369805.1 Phycisphaerales bacterium | reverse complement strand
GTTGAGCGCCAGCCCGAAGCAGACCATGGCCATCGCGATGGACATCAGCGCCGCCACGCCCCACCACCCACTGCGGCGCGCCAGCGACTGGCGGCGGTGATCACGGTGCTCGTGCTCCCGGATCCGGGTGGTGTCGAGGTGGGTCGCGGCGATCGAGAGCCACATGGTGATGGCCACGGCGGTCAGGAATGCGTAGACGCCAAGGTTCGTGGTGGCCGTGACGGCCCACTGGTCGCTGGCGAGCAGCACCAGCACCAGCACGCTGAAGGGATCGAGCATGCTCCACTTGCCCAGCCGCCCCAGCCACTCCAGCAGGTGTGTCCGGCTCGGTCCCGGCCGCATCCACAGCCAGGCCCGCAGCAGCAGGGCAATCTTCACGAAGGGAAAGATCACGCTGAAGCCGGTGATCAGCACCGCGATGCCCCACAACCCCTCGTCCCACATCAGCTTCACGGTCCGGAGCAGCGAGAAGGTTTCCGAACCCTTCATGAAGATGTCCACCTGCATGAAGGGCAGCACCAAGGCCAGGACCTGCAGTGACAGGGCCACGCCCAGCAGCCCCAGCCAGATCCGGGACCGCCAGGCGTTCTCGGCGTGAAGGGAGATGCCGGCGAGCATTGCGCGAATGTACAGGGCGATGATCGTTATCATCCCGCGATGCCCGCTCCAGCCCCTCTCTCGCGTCGACCCTGGCTCTGGGTCACGCTGGCGCTGGTCGGTGGGTGCATGGTGGGACCGGACTACCAGCGTCCGGAGCCGCTGCTGCCCGAGACCTTCAAGACCCCCGAGCCGGCGCAGGTGCGCATGGACGCGGACGCCGACCTGCACGAGTGGTGGAAGCGGTTCAACGACGCCAAGCTGGACGAGCTGATCGAGCGGGCCCAGAAGGGCAGCATCACGCTCATGCAGGCGGGCGTCAGCATTGCGCAGTACCGCAGCGGCTACGGCATCAGTTACAGCCAGCTCTTCCCCAGCCTCGACCTGGGCTCGAGCTACAGCTACACGCTGTACAACCTGGCGGAAGTCGGCGCGAACACGCCCAATGACGCCTTCAACCAGTGGGGCTACGGGGTGCGGATCGCCAGCTGGGAGATCGACCTGTTCGGCAAGATCCGCCGGGGCATGGAGGCTTCGCAGGCCCGCCTGCAGGCCAGCGTCGAGGGGTGGCGGCTGGCCATGGTGAGCCTGCGGGCCGAGGTGGCCACGTCGTACCTCACGGTCCGCACGCTTCAGGCGCAGCGAGACCTTGCGGTGCGCAACGTGGACCTGCTGCAGCAGATCTACGACGCCACGAAGGCGAAGTACAAGGCCGGCACGGCGTCGCAGATCGATCTGAGCGAGTCGGCCGCTCGCCTGGCGGTCTCGAAGGCGACCGTTCCCAAGCTCGAGGCGGACATCAAGACGCAGGTCAACGGTCTCAGCGTGCTGCTCGGCGAGCCGCCCGGACCGTTGCAGGACGAGCTTGCCTCCAGCGCGCCCATCCCGCTCATCGAGGGTGAGACCGCGATCGGCATCCCGAACGACCTGCTGCGGCGCCGGGCCGATGTGCTGCAGGCCGAGCGGATGCTCATGGCCGCGACCGCCGAGATCGGCGTGGCCGAGGCCGGCTACTACCCCGACCTGCGCCTGAACGGCATGTTCGGCGTCGCGGCGACCGACTTCTCCGGTCTGGGTGACATCGGGAACCAGACCTTCACGGTCGGGCCGTCCATCTCGTGGAACTTCTTCAACGGAGGGCTCGTCACCAGCCAGGTCCAGCTCAAGCAGGCGGTCGCCCTGGGTGCGGCGTTGCAGTGGAGACAGACGCTGCTGAACGCGGCGGGCCAGGTCCAGAGCGCGCTGGACAACTACGCGGGAGCGAGGCTGCAGGTGAAGGCCTACACCGAGACGCTCAGCGACACGCGGAACGTGTACGACCTGGCACTCTCGAGGTACAAGGCCGGCACCATCGACATCACCAAGCTCCTGCACCTGGCGCAGTCGGTGCTCGAGGCGGAGAGCGGCTACGCCCAGGCGCGTGGGCTCACCTCGCAGAACCTGGTCGGGCTCTACCGGAGCCTGGGCGGCGGCTGGGAGAGCGTGCGCCTGCCCGCGGCTGGAGACGACGCCTTCGACAAGGATGGTCCGGACATGTGGAAGAAGCAGCCGAAGTTGCCGAGCGAGAACCCGCCGGCCGATCAGGGAACGAACGGATGATCATGCATTCACGCACGTCATTGCTCCTCGCCTCCATGCTGCTGGGCACGCTCGCCGCGTGTGGCCAGCAGCCGGCGCCCGCGCGCCCCGAGGGGGTTCCGGTGACCACGGCACTCGTCGCCAAGCGCGACATCACGTTGCGCAGGAACTATCCGGGCATCATCGCCTCGCCGCGGAGCATCAACCTGGTCGCCCGAGTGCCTGGCTTCCTGCTGAAGCAGGGTCTGGCGGACGGTGCGGTCATGAAGACCGGCGATGTGGTCTACCGCATCGATCCTCGTCAGTACGAGGCGGCCGTGCTGGCCGCGGAGGGCAGGCTCGCCGAGGCCACGGCACAGCGCAACTACGCCAAGACCGAGCGAGACCGGAACGAGCCGCTGGTGAAGCAGAACGCCATCAGCCAGCAGATGTTCGACGACCTGGTGACCAAGTACGAGTCCGCGCAGGGTCAGGTGGAGGTGGCGCAGGCCCAGCTCGTCAATGCCAGGCTCGACCTGTCGTACTGCACGGTGAGCAGCCCGTTCGAGGGACTGCTGGGACCCAGCGCCTTCTTCGAGGGCGCCGTGGTGGGCGAGGCGAACACGCGGAACCTGAACACGCTCGTGCAGATCGACCCGATGTGGGCGCAGTTCAGCCCCTCGTCGAAGGAGTGGCCCAGGTTCCAGGAACTGATGGCCAAGGGGAGCGTGCCCGTGGAGATCACCACCGACGGTGACATGCCCGCGAAGGCCTCCGGTCGGCTGGTTTTCGCGGACAACCAGGTGTCGATCGGCACCAGCACGCTGATGCTGCGGGCCGAGTTCCCGAACCCGACCGGGGCGTTCCGGCCGGGCGCCTACGTGAACGTGAGGGTCGACCTCGGTGATCTTGGCGACGCCCTGACGCTGCCCGAGCGCGCGGCCTTCGCGCGCCTCTCCGACATCTTCGTCTGGCGGGTCAAGGCGGACGACACGGTCGAGTCGGTCGCGATCAAGATCCTGAAGGTCGAGGATGGACAGCTGGCGTTCACCAGCCAGCTGCAGGTGGGCGACCGCGTGGTGGTCGACGGCATCCAGCGGCTCAAGACCGGCAGCAAGATCATCGAAACCTCGGCCGCGCCCCGGCCTGCCGCTCCGGGAGCCGCCAAGTAGGCCCATCGGCCGATCCCCACCATGGTGCGCTTCTTCATCCATCGCCCGATCTTCGCCAGCGTGATCGCCATCATCACGGCGCTCGCGGGCGCGATCGCCATGGTGGTGCTTCCGATCTCGCAGTTTCCCAACGTGGTGCCGCCCACGGTGCAGGTGAACAGCACCTACAACGGGGCCGACGCGCTGACGGTGGCCAGTTCGGTCACCATGCCGCTGGAGAACCAGATCAACGGCGTCGAGGGCATGCTGTACATGTCCTCCAACAGCACCAACAACGGGTCGTCGGTCATCACGGTGACCTTCGAGGTCGGCTACGACCTGAACATCGGCGCCGTCGACGTGCTCAACCGGGTGCAGTCGGCCATCCCGCAGCTGCCCAAGCAGGTGCAGGACCTGGGCGTCACCATCAACAAGCAGTCGACCAACCTGACCGTGGTGGTCTCGCTGCTCTCCACCGACGGCACCTACGACAGCACCTTCCTGTCGAACTATGCCAACGCGATCGTGCAGCCGGTCCTGTCGCGCGTGGACGGCGTGGGCAGCATCACCATCTTCGGACTGCTGCAGTACAGCATGCGCGTCTGGCTGGATCCGGAGCGGCTCACCGCCATGAACCTCTCGCCGCAGGACGTGGCGTCGGCGGTCTACGACCAGAACCAGCAGGCTGCCATCGGCAGCATTGGTGCGGCGCCCACGGTGAACTCGCCCAGCTTCAACCTGACGCTGGTGACCAAGGGTCGCCTGCTGACCGTGCAGGATTTCGAGGACATCATCGTGCGCACCGGCGACAACGGCGCGCAGGTGCGCGTGCGCGACGTGGGCCGCGTGCAGCTGGGCGCCTACCAGTACAACAGCACCTCGAGCCTGAACGGCGGCAGCACCGGCACCATCGGCATCTACCAGTTGCCCACGGCCAACGCGTACAGCGTGGTCGAGAAGGTCACGGAGCAGATGCGCCGCATCGAGCCGCTGCTTCCGCCCGGCGTGAGATGGCAGGTGACCTACGACAGCACCAAGTTCGTGTCGGCATCGATCCACGAGCTGATCAAGACCCTCGTCGAGGCGGGCCTGCTGGTGCTGCTGGTCATCTTCCTCTTCCTGCAGAGCGGTCGGGCCACCCTGATTCCCATGATCGCCATTCCGGTGTCGATCGTGGGCACCTTCGCGGTCATGGCGGCGGCGGGCTTCAGCATCAACACGCTCACGCTGCTGGGGCTGGTGCTGGCGATCGGTCTGGTGGTGGACGACTCGATCATCGTGGTCGAGAACGTGTATCGCCAGCTCGAGCTGGGCGCGCCGAACGGCGTGGTGGCGGCCGAGCGGGCCATGAAGGAAGTGGCGGGCCCGATCGTGGCCACCAGCAGCGTGCTGCTGGCGGTGTTCATTCCGGCCTCGCTCATGCCGGGCATCACGGGCCAGCTCTACAACCAGTTCGCGCTCACCATCGCCTTCAGCATCGCCCTGAGCATGGTGAACTCGCTCACGCTGTCGCCGGCGCTGTGCGCGGTTTTCCTGGACAAGCCGCACGAGACGAAGTTCAAGCCCTTCGTGCTGTTCAACCGCGGATTCGACTGGGCCACCCACAAGTACTCGTCTTTCGTGCGCTGGCTCGCGCACCGCTGGTGGATCATCGCCACGGCCTTCGTGCTCGGCGCGTTCGGTGTCTTCCACCTGCTGGAGCGCACGCCGACCGCGTTCATCCCCAACGAGGACCAGGGCTACTACTTCGTCGGCGTGCAGATGCCCTCGGGCTGCAGCCTCGAGCGCACCGAGGCCGTCAGCCAGAAGGTGCTGGAGATCGTCCGGCAGGATCCGGCCGTGGTCGACGTGATCGAGATCAACGGCCTCAACCTGATGACGAACGTCACCACCACGAACTCGGCCTTCATCATCGTGGTGCTGAAGCCGTGGGACGAGCGCGATCCGTTCACCGAGAACGCCCGCGCGATCATCACGCGCGCGGCGCCGAAGCTGCTCTCGATCCCCGAGGGCCTCGCCATGCCGTTCCCGCCGCCACCCATCCCCGGCCTCGGCACCGTCGCCGGCTGGCAGCTGCAGCTCGAGGACGTGAATGGCCAGGGCTTCAACTTCCTGGCCGGCGCCGCCAACGACATGATCGAGGCCCTGCAGAAGCGCCCCGAGGTGGCGGGTGTCACCACGCCCTTCCAGTCGCAGGTGCCCCTGGTGCGAATCAAGGTGGATCGCGCCAAGGCCATCAACTACGGGCTGGCCATGACGGACGTCTTCTCGGCCATGGGCCAGACGCTGGGCCAGTCGTTCATCAACAACTTCAACGAGTTCAACCAGGTCTACAACGTGATGGTGCAGGCCGACGCGGCCAGCCGCATGCGCCTGAGCGATGCCTTCAAGCTCTATGTCCGCAACAAGGATGGCGGCATGGTGCCCCTGACCACCTTCGCCGACTTCGAGTTCATCGTGGGCACCGACAATGCCACACGCTACAACCTGTACAACACGATCCAGCTGAACGGATCGACCGGCGCCGGCCACGGCTCGGGCGACGCCATCAAGGCTGTGGAGGAGGTGGCGGCGGAGGTGCTTCCCGACGGCGTGAGCTACGAGTGGACGGGTACCACCTACCAGCAGATCGAGGCGGGCAGCTACGCGCCATTCGTGTTCATCATGGCGATCGTCGCGGTGTTCCTGCTGCTGGCCGCGCTCTACGAGAGCTGGATCCTGCCGCTGAACGTGCTGTTGGCCGTCACCTTCGCCGTGCTCGGCGCGCTGGTGTTCATGCATATCCGCGAGCGCGCGCTCGATGTCTACGCGCAGATCGGCATGGTGATGCTCGTCGGCCTGGCCGCGAAGAACGCCATCCTGATCGTGGAGTTCGCCAAGATGCGCTTCGATCAGGGCGAGTCGGTGATCGATGCGGCAGTGAACGCCTCGCACCAGCGACTGCGTCCCATCATGATGACGGCGATCGCCTTCATCCTGGGCATCGCACCGCTCGTGGTGGCCGTTGGCGCGGGCGCCAACAGCCGCCAGTCGATCGGCACCACCGTCATGGGCGGCATGATCGGCTCGGCGACGTTCGACCAGCTGGTGGTGCCGGTGTTCTTCGTGATGATCGTGGGCTTCGCTTCCCGGTATGGACTGGTGAAGCGCATGCCTCACGGCGAGCCGCCCATCCAGGAAGGCGCTGGCGGCACCGAGCCGCCCGCGAAGCACTGATCGGCGGTCGCCCGGTCGGGTCCGGGCCTGCGTCAGCTGATCGTCAGCGTCGGACGCTCGGTCCGACCCGCCAGCGTTGCCACGCTCACCTGAGCGGCCACCTGCTGGCAGAGCGCATCGAGCGAGGCGCCCATGGCAGGCACTTCCCAGTTCCGCAGGGGCGTGCCTTCGTCGCCGTTGCGGCGGAGGTCCACGTGGATGGGCAGACTTCCGAGGTACGGCAATCCCATGGTCTGGGCCATGATCTCGGCGCCTCCACGCCCGAAGAGGTCATGCTCCGTGCCGTCGGGTGCCACGAAGAAGCTCATGTTCTCCACCACGCCCAGCACTTCCACGCCCAGGTTCTGGAACATCCGGACCGCACGGCGGGCGTCGTCCTGTGCCACGCGCTGCGGCGTGCACACCACCACGGCGCCCGTGACCGGCAGCAGCTGGCTCATGGTCAGCGCCACGTCGCCCGTGCCGGGCGGCAGGTCGATGATCAGGTAGTCCAGCTCGCCCCAGTCGGTCTGCGTGGCCAGCTGCTTGAAGGCGCCGTGCGCCATGGGACCGCGCCACACCAGCGCCTTGTCCGGGTCCACCAGCTTGCCGATGGTCATGGCCTTGATGCCGTGCACCTCGAAGGGCAGCAGCATGTTGCCGCGCGCCCTCGTGCCCACTTGGTCCAGGCCCAGCATGGTGGGGGCGCTGGGGCCGTAGATGTCCGCATCCAGCAGGCCCACCTTGCTGCCGAAGCGGGCCAGACCCACGGCCAGGTTCACGGCCACGGTGCTCTTGCCCACGCCGCCCTTGCCGGCGCCCACCGCGATCACCTGCCTCACCAGCGGCAGCGGGTTGGACTGGTCCTTCACCTTCTCGTTGGCCTTGCGGACGTCGGCGGTGAACTCGATCTCGACCGTCTCCAGCGAGGTGCCGCACGCCTTCGCCTTTGCGTGCACGGCGGCCTCCACATCGGCGCGGATCCGGTCCTTCATGGGGCAGGCGGGCGTGGTCAACTCGATCACCAGCCGCACGCTGTCGCCGCCCACCGCGATGTGCTTGACCATGCCCAGCGTGACGAGGTCCTTGTGGATCTCGGGGTCCTGCACGGTGCGAAGGGCCTGCTCGACGGCATCTCGGTCGAAGTTCATGGGAGGGGGATGCTAGAAGCCCGTCCCTCTCTCCGCCTGCCGTGGAAACCCGAAATCCCTCCGGGGCCCTGCAATAGGGGTTTCCCGGCTCCCGTTGGACGGCCATCGCCTGCCTTGGCCCGCGTCGGGCTTCGGCGGCATCGAAAGGAAGGACCCATGCGTCCAGTCATCACAACGCCCGCCCGTTGCATGGCCGCCGCTGCGCTGTTCGGCATCGGCCTGCTTGTCTCACCCGCCTTCTCGCAGGGGGCCGGTGCGCCGCCTCCGCCGCCCCCCGGCAAGGGTGGCGATCTCGGTGGCCCCGGCGTGCCTCCCGGCGCTGGCGAGGGCGACGGCGAGTTCGGTGGCCAGGGCAAGCCGGGCCGCCGTGGGCAGGGCGCACCCGGCGAGATGCGCGGCCGCATGATGGAGGGGGCCGTGTGGATGCGCACCCTCGAGAGCATGAAGCCGTCCATGCCCGCCGAGCAGTGGGCAGGGATCGAGAAGGAGCGCGATGCCTTCAAGGCGCAGATGACCAAGTGGCAGGAAGCCAACGGCAAGCGGCTGCGTGAGCTGATGGGCCAGATGCGCGAGGCTCGCGAGAACGGCGGCCAGCCCGACAAGGCCATGTTCGAGGAGATGCAGAAGCTCAACGAGACCCGTCCCAAGATGGAGGAGAGTCAGCAGCGGATCTTCGGCATGCTCAGCCCCGAGCAGCAGGACGCTTTCAAGAAGCTTCTGGCCGAGAACGAGGCCAAGGCGAAGGAGCGTCGGGGCAACCGCGAGGGCGGCCCCGGCGAGGGTGGACCCGGCAAGGGCCCCCGCGGTGGCAAGGGTGGCAAGGGCGGCAAGGGCGGCGACGCGCCTCCGCCTCCGCCTCGCGACGGCGACGGCAACCCGCCGCCGCCCCCGATGGACGAGTGATCTCCGTTCGAAGCACGCATCAAGCGAATTTCGCTTGGTGTGCCATTCGTCGTTCGGACCTCAGCCGCCGCCGAAGACGCGGATGTCGTCGTAGTTGTCCAGCGAGCCCAGGCCGCCCATCGAGGTGATGTTGGCGGCCGTGGTCACGTCGGTGACCGGGCTGCGGCGGTTGCCGGGCCCATCCTGCGTGCTGAAGAAGATGCCATCCTTGCCGGCACTGATCACCAGGAACTTCCCCCGAGGGGTCGCCTGCAGGGGCTTGTCGGCGTCCCCGAAGCCCGGGTGACGGAGGAACTGCGCGAACGTGCGCTTCTTCCGCAACGCATCGGTCTGGTCCAGGATGGAGAAGGGCCCGCCCGCAGCCCCCGACTGCGTCTGGTTCACGCTCAGCTGTCCGAGGCCGGTGCTGGTGAGATAGGGGGTGAGTCCGCCGAAGCCGGTGTCACCATCGTTGACCACGATGAACTGGGCCCTGTCCTTGTTGCTTCCGGCCAGCGGACCGGTCGCCCGAACGGACCGGATGTACAGCAGGGGATTGCCCCAGGCATCGATCAGGCCGGGAATCTCGTAGTTGTTCGCACCGTACTCGGCGCCCTTCACGGGCTGCAGGTCGCTGGCCTTTGGGGCGAAGAAGGGCGGATAGCGCTTGCCGTTGATGATCGGCCCCTCGCCCACCTTGCCCGGGTTGATCTTGATCTCGTAGGTGTTGTTGGGCGCCTGGGCACCCGGAATGTTGAAGGACACCGACTGCCAGCCATTGGCGGTGGTCAGGGCGTCGTACGCGGCCGTGTCCATCTCGCTCCTGCGGACGCCGCCGCCCATGAGTTCCAGCACGGCGTTCTCGGTGCTGCTGAACTTGGGATCCGCGGCCAGAATGTCCTCGGGCACCAGACCCGGGTAGCGGCCGAACTCCTGCACGAAGCTGTCGCAGGCCTTGGCGAACTCCTGCATGAGTCCCGAGGTCTGCGTGGCCTTGGCCCGTTCCTGAACCTTGCCCAGCGCCGGCAGCAGGATGCCCACGAGCAGGGCGATGATGCCGATGGTGACCAGGAGCTCGACCAGGGTGAAGCCGCGACGGTTGGCGTGAGTCATGGGGGGTGGAAGCCTCGGGGAAGGGGTCCGGAATCGATCCGAAGCGGGCATGCTACGGGTTCCCGACCGCGGGCAGGCAGGCGATCTTTCCCCCTGTCACGAGTTGCCGGAGTCCCTCGTAGACGCCGCACGCCACCGACGTGGCCAGATTCAGGCTCCGGCAGTCCGGGTGGTCGCGCATGGGCTGGCGGAGCGCGTGGCCTTCGCCCTGGCTTGCCGTGAGCCAGTCGTGCACCTCGGGCGGGGCACCATGGGTCTCGTTGCCAAACAGCAGATGGTCACCCGGCTCGAAGGTGGCTTCCCAGTGCGGCCGGCTGCCGCGCGTGGTGAAGAGCCAGGCCCGGCGAGGTCGCTCGTACTCCAGATACGCCTGCCAACTGGCGTGCTCGCGGCAGTCCACCAGATGCCAGTAGTCCAGGCCGGCCCGGCGGCGCGCCTTCTCGCTCATGTCGAAGGCGATCGGATGAATGATGTGCAGGCGGCAACCCGTGACCGCCACCGTGCGTCCGATGTTGCCGGTGTTGTTGGGAATCAGCGGGTGCAGAAGCACCACATTCAGGACGGGTTCGCTCACGGGTTCCGGGTGGAGCCCGGTCTGGGCTCCACGGTCAGGGTAAACGGGACCCGCTCGGTTCGCCTGAAGGGGCGATCGCCTGCGGGCACCTGTTCCAGTTGCACCGTCAACTCGCCTGTCCACGTGCCCGGGCCGGCGGGCACCACGAACACGCCGCCCGAATGTCGGGTTCGCGTCTCCGTGTGGTCGGGGGATCGTCGCTCCAGCGGGATCCAACTCCCGTCCGTGGCACGCAGACGCGCGGATTCCACCTGCACATGAAGGTCATCGGGTCCGATCCAGAGGGCCCGCGAGGTGGGCTGAAGCCCCGCGACGAGCGTGACCGTGGTTCCCGAGGTACGGAACTGGCCGGGAGACGAGACCGCGGGCGTGGGCAGGCAGCGGCCGAGCAGATCCCCCAGCGCGTCTGGCGCGATGGCACCGGAGCGTCGCAGCGCGCGCATGACCGAGACGCCCGGCGATGCGAGCCCGGTGGTGGCGCCCCGATCAAGATCGGCCAGCGCCGCGTCCATGAACAGGCGTGAGGCCGTGGGATCGTTGGCTCCTGAATCGATGCGCCTGACCATCTCGGCGGCCGCGATGCGTGGCTGCGTGGGCATGAGCCAGGCGAGCACCGCGGCATGCCCCCGGAACGCGAGCCACATGCAGAGCCGCGCGTGCCTGGGACCCTGCGCGTGCAGCACCGCCGTCAGACCCGCGGCTGTCAGCAGTGCAGCCAGGGCCAGCCGCCATCGCCAGCTCCACGCTCGGGGCGTCAGGCGGGCGGGATCCTCGATGCGGGTGCCGCACTCTGGGCAGAGACCTGCCGTTTCTGGCATGCCGCGCAGGTCGAATCCGCATCGCAGGCACAACCGGCGATCCCGCCGTGAGCGGAACTGGAGCGCCCGGATCAGGAGCAGGCAGCCCATCCCGAAGGCCAGCACACCCAGCACCAGCAGCAGAATGGGAGGGGTCATCGGGATGGCCGGAAACGTGGAGGACGGACGTCGGTCAGGGTACACTTCGCCGCCATGCTTCCCGTGCTGCTCGTGAATCTCGCCTGGGTCGTGCTGCTGGCCGCCTGGTGCATCGCGTACTTCGTGCAGGAGAGGTCCGATCGGGCCAAGGGCGGTCGGTACCTGGCGAACCTCGAGCCAGAGCCCAAGGACTGACGGTCCGTGGGCCGATCGGCCATCCGGAGCAGGTGGCGAGTCGTGGGCGTCCGCATGGCGTCGGCACTGCTGGCCGCCCTGATCGCCATCCTGGCCACGCCTGCCTCCGGGGCTGATGCACCGTCCACCGGAGGCCAGCCCGTCGATTCACCCGAACCGGTCGAGGCGCTGGGCTATCCGACGCCGCTCTCGGTGCTCCGGCACTTCGAGCAATCGATGCAGCGGGGCGACACCGATGCCGCGATGCGATGCATGGATCTGAGCAGCATTCCACCGGGGGTGCGGGCGGAGATCGGCGAGCGATTCGCGCTGCAGCTGGCGCTGGCGCTTGAGCGGCTTCCGCCCGTGGCCCTTGAGGAGCAGCCCAGGGAGGACAACCTCACCCTGGCCAGCACCGAGGTTGGCGACATCACCGTGCGTCGCCGGTCGCATGCGGGTGGCGAGCGGCTCTGGCAGTTCGCCAGCCGCACCGTCGAGGCGATGCCCGGCATCTTCCGTCATGTCATGCGGGGTGATCCGGTGAACCCCTCGCTCGCCTCGCTGGGCGAGGCAAGGCGATCCATCGACGTGCTGCAATGGCGTTCGCCCGAGGTTGCACTCTGGGTCTCGCTGCCCGAATCGCTGAAGCGGCAGGCGATGGGGCTGGAGCTGTACCAGTGGCTCGGGTTGCCGATCGTGGTGCTTCTGGCGTGGCTGCTCATGCTGATCGTGGAGGTTCCGATCCACGCGTTGCTGCGGCGGCTGGCCGGGCGCGGTGCGGTGGGCGGCGAGTGGACGGCGGTGATCGGGCGCTGCACGCGGGCCGCAAGCTGGACCGTGGCGCTGCAATCGGCGGGCTGGATGGTGCTGCTGCTGGGTCTGCCGCTGAACGTGCTGGACGTGGTGCTGCTGGCGGTGCAGGTGATGAACGTGGCCTTGGTGACCAGGCTGGCCATGCAGCTGGCGGATTTCGCCGGGGCGTGGGCGCACGCTCGCGAGCGGGATCAGGCCTCGGTCCGGGCGCTCGATGACCTGCTGATCATCATTCGGGTTCGGCTGGCCAAGATTCTCGTGCTCACGGGCGCCGCGGTGTGGATCGTGAGCATCCTCGGTGCCGAGAATTCGGTGAACCGCCTGCTGGCGGGCCTGGGCATCGGCGGCATCGCGTTTGCGCTGGCGCTCCAGGAGCCCCTTCGCAACTTCTTCAGCTCCATCGTGCTGGCCGCGGAGCGCAACTTCGGCGTGGGCGACACGCTGAGTTTCGAGGGAGTCCAGGGCAAGGTCGAGCACGTGGGCTTCCGCACGACCACGCTTCGCACGAAGCTGGAGACCCGTCTGCTGGTGCCCAACGCCACCATGGCCGGCACCAAGATCGACGCGCACTCCGGCAATGCCCTGAAGGAGTTCAAGGCGGTGTTCCCGATCGCCTTCGAGGCGGATCCGGCCCGGCTGCAGGCCTTTGGCGAGCGTGCGAAGGCCATCCTGCGAGAGTCGCCTTCGGTCCGGCCTGCGAGTGTGGAGACGGGCGTCGCGACGATCGGGGCCTACGGCATCGAGTTCACGGTCGCCGCGCTCCTGGAGAAGCGCGACACGCCCACCTGGGTGACCTTCGATGGCCTGAACCGCGCCCTGCTGCAGGCGGCTCACGAGTTGGGCCTGCCGCTGAGGGCCCGCGCCTGAGTCGCGGGCGCCTGCCGGAACGCCCCGCGCGCGATTCGAACGCGCGACCTCCAGTTTAGGAAACCGGTGCTCTATCCAGCTGAGCTAGCGGGGCCGAGGGGCCCAAGGTTAGCGGTTCGTCGGCGTGGCATACTGCCGCCATGCGGCGACTCGTGTCCACGTTCACCCTGATCCTCTGGCTCGGACGTGGGGCCGCGTTGGCGCAGCAGGTCACCAAGGTGGAGCCGCCGAACTGGTGGACGAGCGAGAGGCCCATGCCGCTCACGCTGCTGCTCACGGGCTCGAAGTTGCAGCAGGGCAAGCTCGCCTGTTCCACGCCAGGCGTTTCCGTTCGGGCCAGCCGTCCGGGAGCCGGCGATCGCCACCTCTTCTGCGACATCACCGTGGAACCCTCGGCCAAGGCCGGCCCCGTGATCTTCACGCTCGAGACGGGCACCGGCACGTTCGAGGTGGCGTGGGAGCTGCTGGAGCCGCTGCCCGCGGCAGGGCGATGGCAAGGGCTGAAGCCCGACGATGTCATCTACTTCCTCATGATCGACCGCTTCGCCAATGGCGACCCGCGGAACGACGAGCCGGTGAAGGGAGAGCGCACGCTCAACCGGAAGGATCTCAAGGCCTACCACGGCGGCGATCTGCGGGGCGTGATCCAGTCGCTCGACGCCATCGAGCAGCTGGGGGCCACCGCCATCTGGCTCACGCCCGTCTACCAGAACGATGATGGCCGGCCCGACACCTATCACGGCTACGGGGCGACGGATTTCTACGCCGTCGAGGATCACTTCGGCACCATGGCCGACTACCGGGAGCTGGCCGACGAGCTGCACAAGCGCGGCATGAAGCTGATCCAGGACGTGGTGCCCAACCATTGCGGACCGACGCATCCGTGGGTGCAGTTGCCGCCCACGGCCACGTGGATCCACGGCACGGTGGCCTCGCATCAGGACTGCAAGTTCGAGATTGCCG
>JBILWQ010000283.1:0-3191 GCA_044369805.1 Phycisphaerales bacterium | reverse complement strand
GGACCCAACCCGGCCGCGACACCCGCCCAGCGATCGAACCTGTACGAGGGCTGGTTCGCCAACACGCTGCCCGATCTCAACGGACGGGACAGCGAATACCGACGCTACGCCACGCAGAACGCGCTCTGGTGGAACCACATGAGCGGGCAGGACGCTCTTCGCGTGGACACCTACTGCTACGTGGACCGGGCGCTCTGGCCGGAGTGGCAGAAGGCCCTGAACGAGCACTTTCCGCAGACCACCCAGTTCGGCGAGATCTGGCATGGGGACCCCGGCGTGATCAGCTTCTGGCGCGGCGGGAAGAAGGGCTGGGACGGCATCGACACGGGCCTGAAGAGCCAGTGCGACTTTCCGCTGCTCTACGCCATCCGGGGCTTTGCGTGCAAGGATGGCGGGGCGGACGGGCTGGTGAAGCTTCTGGAGCGAGACGCCATCTACGGCAACGCGGCCATGAACGTGACCTTCGTGGGCAACCACGACATGCGCCGCATCCTTAATGAGGCCGGCGGCAACGAGCGACGCGTGCTGCTGGCGCATGCCCTGCTGCTGTCGCTGCGGGGCATTACGCAGATCTATTCCGGCGACGAGATCGGCATGCCTGGCGAGAATGACCCCGACAACCGCCGTGATTACCCCGGCGGTTTCGGCGATGGCCGTAGCGCGCTGGTGGCGAAGAACCGGAACAAGCTGCAGCGCACCCTCTGGGACGAGATCGCTCGGTTGATTCGGGTTCGGAAGGAACATCCGGCGCTGACCACCGGAGCCTTCAAACCGCTCCTGGCCCAGGGCAAGTGGCTGGCCTTCATGCGATCGTCCGACGCCGAGCGGCTGATCTTCGTGGCCAACGGATCATCGGAGGCGGCCAAGATCACCGTGCCGGCCGGCGATGACCTGCCCGAGGGCAGCACGCTCAAGCCGGTGGGGGAGAAAGCTGCGGTGGTGAAGGTGCGCAAGGCAGGCGCCCAGGTGCAGCTGCCCGCGTTCGGCTACCGGCTCTACAGCATCGCTCCCTAGAGCTGCGTGTCCGATGGCCACATGCCAGGCTCAGCCGGCGGCGTGCGTGCGACGCACCCGGGCGATGGCCCAGGTGGGCACCACGTGGCCGGCCACATGGGCCTTGCCCTTGGGGGTGGCCACATGCCCGAGCGCAAACATGGGCACACCAGCCACATCAAGGATGTCGCTGGGGCCGCTCAGCAGTCCACCGCCGACCAGTTCCTGCGCCAGGCTCGAGACCACGGCCACAGGATCCGGGCAGGCCACGAAGTGCTCGAAGCTCAGGGTGGCCAGCATCTGGCCGATGTGATCGAGCCGGTACACCGGACGCGGGGAGCCAGCCACCTCGAGCAGGATGGCATCGAGCAGCAGTGGCTTCAGCAGTGACCGCAGGCAGGCGGTGCCCGTGAAGGGAGCCGCCTCGGAGGACTCCAGTTGATCCGGCGTCCGGCCGCCGGTGGCCTGCGTGGCAGTCTGCTCGCCGGCCGAGGTGAGCAGCGTCTCGATCGCGGTGCCCAGGTACACCGCACGGAGCACGCGGCTGTCGTAGGCCCGGCCGCGGATCACGATCGGCCGCTCGCATCCGGCCAGGGGCCCGCAAGAGGGCCGCCCGAACATGCAGAAGATGCGGAAATCACGCTCGCTGGCCAGCATGCGCTGAAGCAGCTGCATCTCGAAAGGCTGGAAGGGCTTGTCCAGCAGCGTGCGGGTGAAGGGACGGATGGATGGGCGGACCGGCTTGCGGGGCTCGGGATCGTGGGGTGTGGGGCCCGAATCGGGAAAGGACATGCGTTCTCCTCCGGGAAGGGTGCGGCTGGTGGCGGCAGCGAACAGCCGGGGGATCATCGCCATGCCGAGCGGACACAGTTGTGACACGAAATTGCTCCCCCCGCGTGCGGGGCGGTCCTCGCTCCATGTCCCGTAGCATCCGGTCATGGAGATCCTCTGGCTCATCGTGGGGCTCGCGGTCGGTGGCTTCGCCGGCTTCATGTTTGCCCGCGCATCCCTGCAGGCCCGCCTGCAGGAACGCGAGCGATCCATCCAGGAACTGCAGCGGCTACAGACCCAGGCCACGGAGGCCCTTCGGGACGCCTTCAAGAGCACCGGCGCGGACGTGCTCAGGTCCGCCAGCCAGCAGTTGGCCGACCTGGCGAAGCGGCAGTTCGAGGACCAGCGGAAGCTGGCCGAGCAGGAGATCGCCGAGAAGCAGAAGCAGATCGACGCGACGGTGGCCCCGCTTCGGGAGCAGCTGGCGAGGAACGAGAAGCTCCTCAACGACATGAACGTGAAGCGAGAGGGTGACGCCAAGGTGCTCGGGGAGCAGCTGAAGCGCATCGCCGACCTTCAGGCCAGCGCCAGCGCCGCCGCCCAGAAGCTGGAGGGGGCCCTGCGCGACAACCGCCAGCGGGGCCGCTGGGGCGAGGTGGGCCTTCGCAACGTGGTCGAGATGTCCGGCATGGCCGCCCACGTGGACTTCACCGAGCAGGGCACCGTCGAGGCCGAAGGGGGCCGACTGCGGCCCGACATGACGGTGAACCTGCCAGGCGGGCGGCAGATCCCCATCGACAGCAAGGTGCCGTTGAACGCCTACTTCGACTCGATCGATCCGGCCATGCCCGAAGGCGAGCGGGCGCGCCGCCGCGCCGACCACGTGAGCGCGGTGCGGAGTCACGTCCGGGCCCTCGGCAGCCGCGCCTACGCCAAGGCACTCGAGAGCGAGGCGGATCTTACGGTCATGTTCATTCCCGTGGAGAGCGCGTTGGTCGCCGCGCTCGAGTCCGATAGCGCGCTCTACGCCGAGGCCCTCGACGCCGGCGTGGTCATCACCACGCCCAGCACGCTGCTGGCGCTTCTTCGCACCTGCGCCCTGCAATGGCAGCAGGCGGCGCTGGCCGAGAACGCCCAGCGCATCGGCGAAAGCGCCACCGAACTGCTGGTGCGCATCGAGAAGTTCTCCGATCACCTGCAGGGCGTCGGCAAGGGACTCGAGACGGCGGTGAAGGGCTTCAACCAGGCGGTGGGCTCGTTCAACACGCGCCTTCTGCCGGGTGCGCGCAACACGGCCGAGCTGGCCCACAAGCTGGATCTGGTGCCCACCGAGGCGAAGGCCGTGGAGACCACGCTGCGCACGGACGTGGCAGAACTGCCGGCGGGCAGGGGCGCGTGATGCGCGTGGGGCGCTGCAGGCTTGGCGC
>JBILWQ010000008.1:0-17392 GCA_044369805.1 Phycisphaerales bacterium | reverse complement strand
ATCGAGGTGTTCGACCCCCGGTGCACCAGCACGGCACGGTCGCCGTCCCAGGCATCGGCCACCTGGTAGCTGGAGCCCGAGGCCAGGCGGCGATCCGCGTAGCTGGCGGTGCCGCCGGCAAGCACCGAACTCTTCAGCACGCTTCGCACCCAGCCGCCGCCGAAGCTTGTTCCGGCGAAGTCGAACAGGTTGCCGGTGACGTAGATACCGTTGGCGTCCACGCCCAGGCCCGGGTAGTCGACCCAGTAGTTCGAGCCGCCGATGTTCACCACGGAACTGGTTCGGTACTTGTACCACGTGCCGTTGGGATCGCTGTCGTCGCTCACGGCGATGTCGACGTAGGCGGTGCCGGAGCTGTAGTACTCCAGGGCCACCACCACGAAGCGACCCGAGATGCGGTCGTAGATCACCTTCGGGTCGAACACGAAGTTGAGCGCGCCTTGCGGCTCGAAGAAGCCCGGCGTTCCCGAATTGTCCAGCGGCTGCTGGAAGGTCTTCGTGCCTGTCTTGCTGAAGAAGGCGATGCTGGTGTTCACCGTGGACACGATGTGGTTGGGGCCCACCGCCACGGTGCAGTCGGGGGGGTCCCATCCGGTGTTCGAGATGCCCGCGAAGAGCGCATCCGGCTGCGTCCGGGTGTCGCTGACGTCATCCACGGCCATCAGGTCGTTGGGTGCGTCGTCCTCGCGGGCGGCCGGTGTCCGGTGTGGCGCCAGCATGCGGCCCTTGCGCGCCTGCATGTCACCCGGGGCGGGTTCCACAATCTGCTGCCGGAAGGCGCGGGTATCGATGATCGACGCCACGCAGGTGCCTCGACCCGTGTCGTTCATCAGCCGCATCGGCGTCGCCTCCCACGGGCGAGGATCGTTGATCCGCAGCTTCACGATGCGGTCCGGCGGGATCGGCCCGGCCGTGCGCGGAACCCCGGGACCCTGGGGCGCCAGCGTCATGCCCGCGGCGATCAGGACGAAGAGGCAGCACAGTCGGATCATGGGGAGAAACGTACCCCGGCGGGCCAGCTGGACAAGGGGAAAACCACCATTTCAGTGCCGCTGGGCCCGGGAACCCCGGCCAAACAGCCTCAGGCCGCCGATTGCCGGCCCTGGGCATCGACGCGGCGGACCACCTCGGGGAAGAGGTCAGCCAGCGCGGGATCGAACTGGCTGCCCGCGCCCGTGCGGATGGCCTCGAGCGCCTCGGAGACGCTCCACGCCTTCTTGTAGACGCGGGGCGAGAGCAGCGCATCGTAGACGTCGGCGATGGCCACGATCCGCGCGAACAGCGGAATGCCCTCGCCACGCAGATCCAGCTCGGGCCCCGCCGCTCGCGGCGCCTCGCGACGCAGTGCCGCAAGGTCCTTGGGCTCGGGATAGCCGCCGCCATTCCACCAGACGTGGTGGTACAGGGCCACGTCGCGGGCGTGGCGGTCGAAATCCGTCTCCACGGTGTCGAAGAGCTGGGCCCCGATGATCACGTGCCTGCGGACCTGGTCCTGTTCCTGGGGGGTGAGCCGTGCGGGCTTCTTCAGGATGGCGTCGCTCACGCCCACCTTGCCCACGTCGTGCAGGCGCGCGGCGATCCGCAGGCGGTCCGCGGATCGCTCGATCTCCGTGGGGTGGATCGCGCATCGCTCGGCCCACGTTCGCCAGAGCTCCACGCTGAGGTCGGCCACGTGCTCGGCGTGCATGGCGGTCTCGTGCGGATCGCGCAACTGCACGGCGCGGATCATGCGGTTGATGATCGATCGAGTCAGGCGGGCACGCTCCATGGCCACGCCCGCCAGAGCGGCGAAGTGGCGAAGCACCATCTCGTCGTCACGGGAGAAGGCCCTGGCGGCGGGTGACGCCTGGGCACGCACCACCTGCAGCACGGCCATGGTCTCGCCCGCGACATTCCGCACCGCAATGCAGAGCATCGGGCCCAGCCCCATGCCGAGCATGCGCTCGAGCCCGGGGTTGAACCGGTAGGGCACGTTGTCCGGTGGATGCCGTGCATCACCCAGGTTCACCGGCAGACCCGTGATGGCCACGGCGCCCTCCACCGAGGTCATGGCCATGGGCGACCGGAGGCATTCGGGGCTCACCGAAGGCAGGGCGCCCTCATCGCGCTGGCGGATGGCGGCGACCAGTTCACCCTCTTCGGGCACGAGAAGGATGCCGGCCGTGGCACCCACGAGTGTGCGGGCCTCGAGCAGCACCCGGTTCATGAGAATGTCCAGATCCTGCAGCCGTCCAAGTTCGTCGCTGACGCGAACCAGCGACTCCAGACGTCCGGTCGTGGCCATACGGAGACGCTCGTGGGCATCGAAGAGGTCGCGCGCCTTCGCCTCCAGCAGCGCCTCGGCCCGCTCCCGCGCGAGGCGGTCGCGCTCGGCGCGGCGTCGGAGGCTCTCCAGTTCCTCCAGGCTCATGCGGACGCTCCGGCCCGGCTGATGGTGAACCTGGCTGCCCGGGCTCCATCGACCCCCAGGGCCTCGCGGCGGAGGGTGGCACGCTCACCGAACCAGGCCAGGCATCCCCGGATCAGGCCCTCGGCGACGTCGGCGAAGGGTCGTTCCGACCTGTACTCCAGGACCAGTTCCCGATCATCGCATCGCGTCACCGGCACGGCAGGCAGCCGCGCATCGGGATAGAGCTTCTTCACCTCGACATGGATCACGCCGTCCAGTGACTGCAGGAAACCGAAGGCGTCGCGATGCGGCCTGACCGCGAAGTCGAATCCGCGTGCGAGCTTGGGGAAGAGCCACTCCCCGAAGATCCTGCAGAGTTCGTCGGCTGGAAGACCGGTCCGTTCCGCAAGCGAAGTGACCAGCGTGAGCATCTCGGTGTGCGCGTAGTTGCCCACCGAGGTGTAGGCCCCGCCATCGGTCAGGCCAGGCTGGGACAGGATCGCGTCCGACATGGCCAGTCCGAACTTCTCCTCCACCAGGTCGATGAACTCGGTGAAGATGATGCCGCGCATGAATTTCAGTGTACGGCTCGGGCCCCGTCATCGCGCCGAACAAGGCGAACCGGTGCCGTTGCGGGCCGTCTGCGGGGCCCGGGTAGCATTCCGCGAACGCACACCGCCTCCAAAGGAGGGCGTCATGCCCGCAAACCTCGTCCGTCGTCTGGTCACCACAGCCCTGTTGCTGCTGGTTCCGGTGTCCGCCGTGCAAGCCCGGCAGGAGGCGGCGGCACCCGCGAAGATGCCCGTGGCCATTGGCGAAGTGAAGGTCACGCCCGCCCTGGCAGCCACGCTGGCGCAGCGCGGACAGTCGCTGGAGCTGGGCCGCGTGCAGGCGTCGCTTGACAGCCAGCTCGTCTCGGCCTTCCAGCAGACGCGCAAGTTCGACGTGATCGCGCGCAGCGACCTGAAGGACGTGGCGCTGGAGCAGGACCTCGGCACCAGCGGCAACGTGGACCGTGCCGACCCGAACGCGGCGAAGACCTTCCGCCTGGCGGGCGCAAAGTTCGTGGTGGTGTCCACCATCGACGACTTCCAGGACAACGTGCAGGAGGCCGAGTTCAAGGAGATCGGCAAGAAGGCCACGCGGCGTCAGGTCCGCCTGAGCATGGTCACGAAGGTGTACGACACCACCAGCGGTCGGCTGCTGGAGAGCGCAAACCTGCAGATGGACAACAGCGCCTTCGTGCGCAACCCCGAGTTCCTGGTCGGCGAGAAGGGCAGCAACCTGACGGAGAAGGCCCTGCAGGAGATGGCCCGCCTGATGGCCGAGAGGGCGGCCCTGCGCGTGACCGACGTGCTGCTGCCGGCGAAGGTGCTGGCGGTGCGTGACGGCAGCGTCACGCTCAACCGCGGCGATGGCACTGGCGTGGCGGTTGGGCAGACCTGGCGCGTGCTGGCCCAGGGCGAGGCCCTGGTGGATCCCGACACCGGCGAGAACCTGGGGACCGAGGAGGTGCCCGTGGGCGCCATCCGGATCACGGCGGTGAACCCCAAGACGTCCGTGGGCGAGATCTGCGGCGAGAACCGTGGCGTGGCCAAGGGCTGTGTGCTTCGCCCGGCCGAGTCCGCGTGCAGCGGATGGTCCGGAGGACCCTCGTCCGCGCCTCCCGCACCACCTCCGGTACCACCGCTGCCACCGACCGGTGATCCGGCCAGCCCGGGGGCCGTGCGCGGTGGGGCGTGGACCGAGCCTCCGCCGCTGCCGCCGCCTGCCGCGGATCCGGTCAGGCCCACCGAGCCCTCGTCCGCGCCTTCCGCGAACCGTCGACCGGTCGCCGCCATCTTCGTGAAGAACCGCGGCTGCCAGATCGCGCCCGAGAAGGTCATGGTCCTGGAGGACTTCGTGGTGGCTCGCGTGGGCGACCTCTGCTTCACGACCATGAGCCGCGAGGACGTGATCAACGCCGTGAAGCGGTTCAGCGCCGCTGGCGCCAATGCCGGTTCCCCCCAGAGGCCCGAGGAGGAGACCGACCGAATCCTGAGCGACGATGCGAGCGCTCTGGCGTTGGCCCGCAGCATGGGCGCGGACTTCGTGCTCATCGCCAGCCTGACGGCGCTGAGCCAGCAGGAGCAGCAGTTCGAGGGCTACGGCGTGAGGACGCAGGTGCTCTCGCAGACGCTCGACGCCACCTACCGCCTGCTCGACCGAGCGCAGGGCGCCGTGATCGACTCGGGGGCCGCCAGCGCCACCGAGCAGGTGCGAGGCACGCCCAACCTGCAGCAGAAGGTGGAGTTGATCGATCCGCTCATTCGTCAGGTGGCCGCCAACCTGACCGGGGTCATGCAGCGACGTTGCGCAGCTCAGGCGCTGCCGGCGCCGGCCCGGCTCGATGGAGCCGCCTTCACCGTGAACGCCACCATGCGAGACATCGCGGTGCCGGACATCACGCTGGATCAGGCCAGCGGCCGCTTTGTGGTGGGCGCCAATCCGCTCACTCTCTCGCCCACGCTGGTGCAGGTGAGCGTGGACGGCATCACCGTGGGCAGCTCACCCGGGCCGTTCCGCACCACGCCCGGCCTGCACAAGATGCAGGTGCGGGCGCCGGGCTTCCGGCCTTGGGAAGGCACGGTCAACATCACCGATGGCTTCAGCCTCTCGGTGGCCATGCAGATGGACGACGAGGCCTTCGCGCGATGGCGCGAGACCACCCGCATGCTCCAGGACCTCAAGCAGGGCCAGCAGCTCACCGACGCGCAGGTGGACCTGATCCGCGGCATGGCGGCGTTCTTCGCGAACTCCAACTACAGCGTGAACTGGAAGGTGGACACCAAGCAGGCACCGCCCATCGTGGTGCCCTCACTCTGGGGTGGTGCCGTGGTGCCGCCCGTGGGCCCCTGAGCATGCGCTGGTCCGCGTGCATGGCGGTGATCGCGCTGGCGGTGGTGCCCGCGGCCTGCGGCTATGACCGCAAGATGCAGGGGGTGATGACGGCCTGGGACCGCGCCGACTGGGCCCAGGCCTCCGCCCAGATGCAGCCGCTGCTGGATGAGCACGATGACGCGCCCATCAATGGCGTGGTGTTCCACCTGGACGGCGGCACCGTGCTGCGGGCCTCGGGCGATCTCTCCGGCAGCGTGAAGAGCCTGGACTGGGCGTACGAGGCGGTGCGGCCCTACCTGGACGAGGCCGCGGAGACGAAGGTGACGGAGGAAGCCGCCGCGGTGGTGACCAACCAGACCGTGCGCACCTACCGGGGCACCACGCACGACCGCATCCTCCTCAGCACGTACCAGGCTCTCAACTTCATGCAGATGGGGCAGGGGGAGCGGGCTCGGGTCGAGTTGAACCGCGCGCTGAACTGGCAGCGGGACGCGGTGCAGCGGAACGCCGACCGCATCGCGAAGGAACAGGCGGCATACGAGGCGGCGGGCAAGTCCAAGGGCTACGACGCATCGGCCACGCTGAAGGACGAGTCGTTCCGCGCCGCCATGGAGCAGGCCTACGGCCCGGTGTGGGACAAGCGAGCGAGTACCGACTACGAGGTCACGTTCACCACGTACCTGCGAGCCATCGCCCTGCTGGCCCGTGGTGATGCAAGCGCCATGGACCAGGCGCGGCAGGGGTTCAAGCAGGTGGCCGGCATGCTGGGCGATGGCCTGAACGAGCCCGTGCTGGCCGACGTGGCCATGGCCGACGCCACCACGCGCGGCCAGCCGCCACCGCGCATGGTGTACGTGCTCATGGAGACCGGCCGCGCGCCCAGCCGCAAGGAGCTTCGCCTGGACATCCCGCTCTTCATGCAGGAGGTGCCCTATGTGGGGGCAGCCTTCCCGCTGCTGGAATTCCACGATGGTCAGGTGACCAGCTTCAGCGTCGAGGGCGGCACGACGCCGCTCAACAGCTTCACGCTGTGCGACCTGGATGCCGTGGTGAAGCGGAATTTCGACGACCAGCTGCCGCTGGTGATCGTGGCCACGCTGGTGAGCAGTGCCAGCAAGGCGGTGGGCACCTACTTCGCCCAGAAGGCCGCGGGCGACTACGGGTGGGCCGCGGCGCTGGGTGGGGCCATCTACCAGGTCTCCATGAACAGCGCCGACCTGCGCTGCTGGCTCACGCTGCCCAAGCAGTGGCTGGCGGCGCGCCTGCCTCGCCCGGATTCGGGCACGCTTTCCGTGGTGCTTGGCGACGGCCAGCGTCTGGATGGCCTGGCCCTGCCCGATGCCCCCGTGTCGATCGTGTATCTCAAGAGCGTCCGGTCCGGCACCCGGCCGCTCCACTGCGTCTTCGCCGTGCCGAAAGATGGCTGAGGGATTCCCCATGCGAAACACCATTCTCGCGATGCCGCTCCTGCTGGTCGCCTGCAACACCTCCAACACCGTTGTGCCCGCCACGGTGGGTGGGGGGCCGGGGCAGCCCGGCTTCCAGCAGGTCATCACCAATGGCTGGCTCAACTCCAAGGCCAACGTGACCGACGTGCGCGAGGACACCGTGAGCGGTGACCTGAAGCGGGTGCAGGTGGCGGTGTACAGCGACCAGCTCAACTCGCAGAACTTCAGCTACCGATTCGAGTGGTTCGACGCCAGCGGCATGGCGGTGCAGGGCGTGGCCCAGGCGTGGCAGAGCCGCCAGATCAAGCCCAAGGAGACCATCCTGCTCACCTCAGTGGCGCCATCGCCACGGGCCACCCAGTGGCAGCTGAAGCTGCTCGACACGAACCACCCGCTTGACCAGTGACATGACCCACCCACGGAGATCTCCCATGCGATCCATCCTGCTTCCATCGCTTCTCTCGACCGCCCTGCTGGCCGCCTGCGGCACGCCCGCCACCTACAAGGACAGCCAGGGCACCGACCTGGTGGTCAGCCTGGACCAGCCCAACGTGCAGGACTTCAACCAGGCCGCCGACAAGCTGGTGCAGGGCATGATGATCAGCGGCGTGCTCGATCGCGCGCCGCGCAAACCCGCCCTGATGGGCATCAGCCGCATCGTGAACGACACCAGCAGCGCCTTCGACACCGACCAGCTCACCAAGAAGGTTCGGGTGGCGCTGCTCAACACCGGGAAGATCGAGGTGACCAACACCATCGGTCTCGACGGCAAGGTGGAGGACCCGATGGCCAAGGGCGTGCAGGACATGAAGGACTTCGAGAGCGGCCGCGCCAACCAGACGCCGGACCTGCCCGACTACACGCTGACCGCCAAGATCCTGGAGAACCGCGCCAGCGCCGGCAACACCCGCCAGGTCAGCTACATCTTCCAGATGAGCCTGACCGACACCCGCAGCGGCCGGGGCGTGTGGGAGGGCGAGGAGACCATCACCAAGCAGGGCACCAAGTCCGCCGTGGGCTTCTGAATCGTCGCGAAGATCGGCAGGCCCATGCGGATCGCGCTCCCATCCTGCCGATGAAAGGGCCGCCGTGATCCATTCGCCCGACGAGACCGTGCCTGCACCGGATCCGGGCGAGACCATGCCTTCGGGCTCGGGTGGCGAGGTCACCATGCCATCGTCGGCCACCGAGGGCTCGCCGGGTGGCGGCGGTCCGCCCCGGGACTCGGTCGGGGGCCGCGCGGAATCCAGCCCGGAGCGCATCGGTGGCTGCAGGGTGGAGAAGCGGCTGGGGTCCGGCGGCTTCGGCGACGTGTGGCTGGCGGTGCAGGAGACCGACCTGCTCAAGCGTCGCGTGGCCATCAAGCTGCTCAAGCGCGGCATGGACAGCGAGGCGGTCCTCGAGCGCTTCCGCATCGAGCAGAAGGTGATGGACACGCTGAACCATCCGAACATCGCCCGCCTGCTGGGTGGCGGCGTGACCGAGGACGGCCGCAGCTACTTCATCATGGAGTTCGTCGAGGGGCTCACCCTGGACCTCTGGTGCCAGCGGCAGGGGCTCGATGCGCCCGAACGGCTGAGGCTGCTCAGGCAGGTGGCCCTGGCCCTGGCCCACGCGCACGAGAAGGGCATCGTGCACCGGGACCTGAAGCCCGCCAACGTGCTGGTGGGCGCCGACGGAGTACCCAAGCTGCTGGACTTCGGCATCGCCAAGTTCGTGAGCAGCGAGCTGAGCGACTCGCAGCGGAGCCACCAGACGCTGCCCGGCGAGATCGGGCCGCTGACTCCGGTGTACGCCAGCCCGGAGCAGGTGCGAGGCGAGCCGCTGAGCGCCTCCACCGACATCTACTCCATGGGCGTCATGATGTACGAGGTCCTCACGGGTCAGCTGCCCTTCGACTTCGCCGGATGCGGTTTCGATGAGGTGAAGCGGAGGATCTGCGAGGTCATGCCGCCGAAGCCGAGCGACGCCGTGATGCTGGGCACCAGCGGAATTCGAAAGACCAGCGCCGTGCCCACGAAGACCCGCCGCGTGCTGCGGGGCGATCTGGACAACATCGTGCTCATGGCGCTCCGGAAGGAGGCGACGCGTCGCTACGCCTCCATGCAGGCACTGGTCGCCGACATGGACGCCCTGCTCGATGGCCGTCCGGTGTCCGCCCGAGCCCCCAGTCTGCCCTACCTCGCGAGCAAGTGGGTCCGGCGCAATCGCCTGCAGGTGCTGGTGCCGGCGATGGTGCTGCTCACGGCGGGTGCCGCGTGGTACCTGACGGCCACATCCGCCCGCCGGACCGAGCAGCGTCAGGCCATCGCCGAGGCTCGCGGGAAGGTGGACGAGAAGGGCATGCGGGCGGCCGAGCTGGCCCGGGACGCCGCCGGCTCCTCGGATGCGCTCTCCGACCTTGAGGAGAAGATCCGCACGCGGCTGCGGACCGCTCCGGATGATCTGGCCGCTCAGCGCGAGCTGCGTGACGCTCTCCGCAAGCGTGCGTCGCTGCTCGAGCGATCCAGGGACACGGCGAAGGGTCTTCCCGTGGCGGTCGAACTGGTGGAGCTGGCCCGGCGAGTCGCGGGCCGCACCACCGATGCCGACGACGAGCGAGGACTGGCCCTGGCCCTTCAGCAGCACGGGGATCTGCTGGTGGCGGCCAACCGCTTCGCCGAGGCCAGACAGCCGCTCGTCGAGAACATCGAGCTCCGACGCAAGGCCTGCAAGGACAATCCCGCCGACCTCGCCTCACTGCAGCTGCTGGGCAAGGCCATCGTTCGACTTCACGAGGTGGAGGTTCAGCGGGCGGCCTACCCCGAGGCCGTCAAGCTCTCCCGCGAGCTGCAGTCGGTCCGTCGGGAGGTGCTCGACAAGGCCGGGCAGGGGGGATCGGACAAGGATCGCGAGCGACGGTCGCGCTACGAGCGGGACTGGATGATGAGCAAGCTCTTCCTGGCGCTCGACCTCATGGACCTGCATGAACTCGATGCGTCGGACACCGAGATCGAGGGGTTTCTGGCCCTGGCCCGGAGGCGAGTGGCCGAGGTCCCGGCCGGCGATGCGGGCGATGCCCTGCGATGGGAGCGTGAACTCGACGTCAGCTACGGGCTCGACACGCTCGCCAAGTGCCGGTTCAACCAGGATCGCCTGGCCAAGGCGATCGAGGCGGCGCGTGGCGCGGTGACCTCGGTGCGGGCCGCGGTGATCGCCTCGGATGGCGAGAGCCAGGCTCTGCGGACCTTCGTGTACCAGAACATCGAGCTGGCTCACGATCTGAACGAGACCGGCGACCATGAGGCGGCCATCCGGCAGGTGCTGGACGCCTTCCAGTTCGCCGAGGAGAGGCGAGGTTCCCAGCAGGCCCGCGTGAAGGGTGCCGCCATCTCGAACGATCAGCGGCTTCGGGGTCGAGCCGAGCAGCTTCGGGCCATGCGTCTGATGGGCCAGCGAGCGGATACGGAGCCACTGGTGTCCGAGGTCATGGCCCTGGCCGCCACTCCCGGCGATGGTCTGGAGTGGCACGAGGCCATGAGCCGGGTCCTTCGCGAGGTGGCCCTGCTGGCGACGGACCCGCAGGAGGGTCTGCCGCTGGCACGTCGGAGTCTCGAGGCGGCTCGGGCCATCCAGAGCGAGATCGAGGAGGCCTGCTCGCTGGCGGCCCTTTCGGAGATCCAGCGCCAGGCGGGCATGGCGGCCGAGGCCGATCGATCGCTTGAGGAGGCGGTGAAGGTGGCCCGGAAGGTGGGTGTGCCCTTCGCGACCCGCCTGGCCCGTGAGTTCGAGGCTGACCCCGGCCATGCCTGGTCCGCTCGGCCCAAGCCCCCCACGCCTGAGCCCCCGGGCCGCGTGGGGACAACCGGTGCAAAGCCTTCCTGAAGGTTGACCCTGTCCCTCGCGTTCAGATATAAACGCAGGCAGGGTGACCGGTAAGGTTTCTCTGGACCAGGGTCCAGACCGCGCGCAGGCGGTACCGATCGCCCAACACCCATGGCAGGATCCCCCATGTCCTACGAGGCCCACCTGGAAGGGTGGGAGGCTCAGCGGCTCAGCACCGGCCGCTCGCTGTCGGCGGCGGAACATGCCGTGATCCTTTCCGTGGGTGATCTCATGTCGCGCATGCGGCTCCCCACGGACACGCCGGAGACGCTCGTCGAACTTCTTCGGCTTCACCAGAACGACCCACTGGGCGGACTGAAGGCCCTCTCGCAACTGTGGAAGGTGCCGGCGATCGAGCTGGATCTCTACCGGCGAAGCTGGCGGGATGTCATGGACGCGGCCTTCGAGAAGCTGCTTCAGGAGCGGGCCAGGAGCATGGGGGCCAAGGGCGTCACCCCGGACCGTGTGCAGCGGTTCGTGGAGGAACTGACGGCGTGGCGGAACCGCCTGGCGGTCACCCGCGAGGACCGCGAGCGTCGGCGAGCCGAGCGTCGTGAGGCCGAGGCCCGCGCAGCGATCGAGGCGCAGCAGCGCCGCGAGCGAGAGATGGCCCAGGAGGCAGAGGCGCGCGCCCGCGTGCTGGCCCAGCTCGAGGCCGAGGCACAGCAGCGTCGCGAGGCCGAGGCAAGGCGCCGGGTCGAGCGCCAGGCCGTGATCGACGGGCTGCACCGCGCCTACGCCGCATCGATCGACCGGCTCAAGGCCGAACTGGCTGCGGCCGAGGCCGAGCGCGAGGGCACGCTGACCGCCGTGCATGCGCTGCGTCAGGGACTTGAACAGGCGGAGAGCCGGCGTGCCGAGGCGGCGCGCATGCGGGAGGCCTCGCTCGAGGCCCGTCGCCGCGCGACCGAGGCCCGCGATGCCTCCGACGCGCGCGCCAGCGAGGCCGTGGCCGCCGAGCAGGCGGTGAGTGCCCAATGGATCGCGGTGGAGCGTTGCCGCGAGGCTGCAGCGCAGGCCACCACCGAGCTGGAACGGCTGCAGCGGATGGACGCCGGCGAGCATGCCGCGCTCCAGGCCGCCGAGGATCGACTGGTCCGCGAGAAGGCCCACGTGGCCGAGGCGGAGGCGAGGCTGCGATCCGCTCAGCAGCTGGCGGAGGTGGCGCTGGCCCGTGCCGAGCGCGCCCAGGCTTCCACGCGCGAGGCCGAGGAGCGTGCCGAGCGGCTTCGCGGGGTGGCCGAGAAGGCGAACGAGCAGGCCATGCTCGAGCGAGGCCTGCTGCAGGGTCTTCTCGACCGGCTCGACCGCGAGCGTCATGCCGTACAGCAGGCTCACGAGCACGTGGAGCGGCAGAAGGCCGCGGCCCAGGCTGCACTGGAGCGAGTGGACCGCGCCCGCACCGACGCCGAAGCGGCTCTGGCCCGTGCCGAGGCCCAGCAGGCGCTGGCGCGTGCGGCGGCCGAGCGGGCGGATGCCGAGCGGGCTCAGGCGCAGCAGGCGCTCGAGACGCTGCAGCTGGAACGGACCGCCGCCGCCTCGGCCCAGCACGAGGCCGACGAGGCGTGCCGCGCCGAGACCGAGACCCGTGCCCATCTGGACCGTCAGCGCGAGGCGGTGGCCGAGGCCATGCGCCGCTGCGACGAGCTGATGCAGGTGGCTCGCCGGGCGGGCGACGAGGCCACCGTGGCTCGCGAGACCCTGCAGCGATCGCTGGACGCGCTGCAGGAGGAACGCGCCGCGGAGCTCGAGGCTCGTGCCGTCGTCGACCGCGAACGACAGGCCGCGCTGGAAGCGGAGCGACACGCCCGAAGGGACCGCGAGACCATGATCGAGATCGGGCAGCGGCTGCGTTCGCAGCGACAGGCCACGGTCGAGGTTCACGCCGAAGCCGAGACGGCCCATCGCGCGCTGCAGGCCGCCGAGCAGGCCCGGGCCGACGCCCAGCGCCGCATGGCCGAGAGCCAGGCCCACGCCGAATCGCTCAGGCGTCAGGCGGTCGAGGCGGATGCGGAGGCCGAGCGGATGGAGCAGGAGGCCGCCGAGGCCGAGCGGACCCTCGAGCGGCACCGCGCGATCGCCGAGGAGCAGGATCGCCGCGTCCGTGACCGTGCCGAGGCGTGCGAGCGTCTTCGCCAGGCCATGGCCTCGGCGGAGCGTGCGCTGCACCTGGAACTTGAGGCCCGGCAGGCCGAGGAGGATGCCGAGGAAGCGCAGGAGGGTGCGAAGGACCTGGCCTCGCGTCGGGACCGGATCGTCGACACCGCCTCCGCGCGTGCCGAGGAGCTTCGCCAGCGCCGCATGGCGGTCGAGGCGGAGCGGGACCGGCTGGCGGAGCGGGAAGCCGTGGCCAACGACCGACGTCGCGAGGTGGACGCGGAACTGGACGCCCGGCTGCAGACGGCCCGTCGCCGTGAGGCCGAGGCTCGGGAACGCTCCGAGCGGCTGCGGCGCGAACTTGAGCGGCTGCAGGCCCAGCCCGCCGACGCCTGAGCGCCACGCCCGGTTCCGCCCCGGTCCGTATCCTCCGGCCTCGCATGGCGGCCTACCGCACCACGCTCCTTCGACAGTTCATCGTGCTGGGCGTCGTGCCCTCGGTGCTGGTCCTGATGTCGGTGATCACGATCAACGGGCTACGTGCCATGCGCACGCTCGAGGGCACGGCCCGCAGGAACGCGGTGGCCGAGGCCATGGCGTTCGCCACGGAGATGGATGGCTGGAACCGGTCGACCGTGAGCATGGTGGACACCATGGCCGAGGCCGCCCAGCACTCGCTCTTCGGCCGCCGGGTTCAGAGCCTTCGGTTCCTGGAGGGCATTCTCGACTCCAACCCCGACCTTGAGGCGGCCTACTTCACCTACGAGCCCGACGCCGACGGACTGGACGCGGAATCGCTGGAGGCCATGAAGCGGGGGGAACTTCCGCCCGAGAGCGTCGATGATCGAGGCCGTTTCATCCCGTACCCGTACCAGAACCGGACCACCGGTGGCCGCATCCGGCTGAAGCGGATCGTGGACGACGATGACAACGACTACTACCAGCTGCCCAAGCGGAACTTCCTGGAGCGTGGGCGCCGCGAGGCTGTGCTGACCGAGCCCTACGACTACCAGGGCGTGATGATGACCGAGTGCGCCATGCCACTCGTGATCGACGGGAAATTCGCCGGCATCGCGGGCATCGATCGGAGCCTGGATGTCCTGGCGGAGCGTCTTGCGGCGCTCACCCGGCGTTCGGGTCTCAACGCCCTCATCCTGACCTCCGCGGGCCGGGTTATCGTGGCCTCAGTGGGGGACGAGGCGGCGCCGCCGGACCTGGACAAGGTCTTCGGGCAGATCCGTGCCAAGGCCATCGAGCAGACTCCCTGGGCCGGTGCGCTGGCCCCGCTGCTCGATGCGAAGGAGACCTCGGCGACCGCGTTCCTGACCAACCCCGTGACGGGTCAGACCACCCTGCACGCCATGGCTCGCGTGCCCACCGGTGGATGGGAGGTGGTGGTCGAGGTGCCTGAGTCCATGCTGGACACGCAGGTGTGGCGGCAGGTGGCCCTGAATCTCGCGGTGGGCGTCCTTGGAGCGGTGGTGGTGGTGGCGCTCCTGGTCCGCATGGCGATCAAGCTCTCGGGTCGGATCCGCGTGGCCGCGTCCGCCGCCCGAGACGTGGCCGATGGCGACCTCACCCAGACCTATCCCTCGAGCGGTGCCAACGACGAGGCCTCGGATCTCATCGAGAGCATGGGCGACATGACGTGTCGCCTGAACGACCTGGTGTCGCGAGTGCGCGGCGTGGCCCTGAGCATCACGGGCACCGCCACCCAGATGGCCTCGGCAAGCCGTCAGCAGGAGGACGTGGCGCAGGGTTTCGGTGCCAGCAGTGCAGAAATCGCGGCGGCGGTGCGGCAAATCTCCACGACCGGCAGCGAACTGCTCCGGAAGATGGAGGATCTGGCCGCCAGTGCCGGCGAGAGCGCTCGGCTGGCCGGCGAGGGTCGCGAGGGCCTGCAGGCCATGGGTCACACCATGCACGAACTGGCCTCAGCCACCGGCGGCGTGGCCCAGCGGCTGGCCGCCATCAACGACAAGGCGAGCAGCATCAACGCCATCGTGGACACCATCACCAAGGTGGCCGACCAGACCAACCTGCTCAGCGTGAATGCGGCCATCGAGGCCGAGAAGGCCGGGGAGAGCGGCCGAGGCTTCCTGGTGGTGGCGCGCGAGATCCGGCGACTGGCCGACCAGACGGCGGCCGCCACGCTGGACATCGAGTCCACGGTGCGCCAGATGCAGGGCGCCGTCAGTGGCGGTGTCATGGAGATGGACCGCTTCAGCGAGCAGGTGCGGCGCGGCGTGGAGCATGTGGGCGGCGTGGGCCAGCGGCTCTCGGCGGTGATCGATCGCGTGGGTCGCGCCGAGGCCCAGTTCGCCGAGGTCACCGAGGGCATGCAGAGCCAGGTCGAGGGCGCCCAGCAGATCCGCCTGAGCATGGATGCCCTGGCGCAGACCGCGTCGCGCGCCCGGGAGGCCACCAGCGAGTTCGCGCAGGCGGCCAGCACGCTCCAGGAATCGCTGGCCCAGCTGCGTGCCGCGGTCGGCCTGTTCCGGTTGCGCGATCAGGCCTGAGCGGCCGGCCCGCGATCAGTTCTGGAAGACCGTGTAGCCCTTGCTGTGCAGTTCGACCACTCGGGTCCAGCCATCGGAATCCACCTTCACGCCCGGAAGCAGATCGGTGTTGCCCACGCCCAGTTCCTTCATGCGCGTGCCGCAGGCCTCCACGCCGGCGCCGGCCTTCTGCAGGTCGGCCACCAGGCTCTTCCACGGATTGCCGGCCTTCGTGCCCATGACGCGGTCATAGGCGGCATCGCCGAGCGTGAGTGGGAGCGCAGGGCCATCGAACACCACGATCAGGCTGATCTCCTTGGCGCCGGCGGCCTTGGCGGCGTCGGTCGCGTCACGCCAGTCGGCGAGTCCGTAGAAGACCATGTCCGCGGTGGGACGGCGGTTGGCGTAGACCACCGTCTTCCATGAGGCCACCTGCGGCTCGATGTCCGCCTTCAGGGCGGGGGCCGGGCTCATCGTGGCCGCGGGCGTGGCGGCGAAGGGACCGCTCGATGAAGCGCATCCGAAGGCGAGCATGACGCATGCGGCAAGCAGCAGGGGGCGGACCATGCGCGTCATGCTAGCCCATGGGGGTGGCGGTGTGGACCGGACCGGGTCACAATCCCGGCGTGACGCTGCTGTCCCAGGCCTCCATGCCCACGGCCCTGTTCTGGCTGGTCAGCGCCTACGCCCTGGTGGTCGGGTTGCGCTTCGCGTTCGTGCGTCGGGGTGACCTGCGCATCCTGGGCATCGGGCTGCTCATGACGGTGGCGGGATGGGTGCTGCTGCGGCTGGGCGTGGAGGCCAGCGTGCCGATCACCATGCACCTGCCCGAGGGCATACGGCAGATCGAGATTCCGCTGCTCCGCACCCTGGCGGAGATCGGCCTGGTGATTGCGGCCATCTCGTTGCTGCTCATGGCTCTCTCGGGCGCGATGGTGGCCCTGACCGGCAGCGACATGATCCGCCTGCAGAAGGCCCTGATCCGCACCGGGCTCTTCCTGATCGGCCTGACCGTGATCTGGCAGGCGCACTTCGCCGAGCAGTTCAGCATTCGCAACCTGCTCATCGGGGCCGGCGGTGCGCTGGTGTTCATCGTGGGCCTGGGCCTGCAGCGGACCATGGGCAACCTGTTCAGCGGCTTCGACCTGCAGGCGGACCAGGTGATCCGGAAGGGTGACTGGGTGCAGCTGGGCGTGGGCGGGCCCGAGGGCACCGTGTTCGACACCAGCCTGCGGACCACGCGCATCCTGACCAACGAGGGCCAGATGATGATCGTGGCCAACGCCGACCTGCTGGGCCGCTCGCTGTTCAACCTGGACCAGCCCGACCGTCGCCTGCGGGTCCGACGCACGGTGGGTGTGGCGTACGGCATCCCGCCCATCCGCGTGAAGGACGCCATCCTGGGGGTGCTGCTGCAGGACCCGGGCGTGCTTCGGCCACCGCAGGGCCTGAGCCCGGAGGTGTTCGTGCAGAGCTACGCCGAATCGAGCGTGCACTACGACATCCGCTTCTGGGTGGCCGACCGTCGCGCCATGGATCCCGTGGTGGACCGGGTCATGACGCGCATCTGGTACGTGCTGCGCGAGGGCGGCATGGAGATCCCGTTCCCGGTGCGAAGCATCCGCATGGTCGACATGGACCGCGAGCGGCAGGATGCCGCCCACGCGCGTCAGGAAGCCGAGGCCATCGAGCGGCAGTTGGCGGCCTGTCCGCTCTTCAGTGACCAGGCCATGTCGGCCTCGCAGCGGCGCGAATTGGCCAGGGACAGTGCCGTGGTCGAACTGCATCCCGGTGAATTCGCGGTGCGCCGCGGCGAACTGAGTGACCACATGTTCCTGGTGCTGCAGGGTTCGGTCGAGGTTCGGCCCGAGGGGCGCGATCCGGTCCCGCTGGGCACGGGTGCGTCGTTCGGCGAGGTCGCCCTGCTGCGAGGCGAGCCCCGGATCGCCGACGTGGTGGGCGCCGCGTCCGGTGCACGACTGCTTCGCATGAGCCGACTGAGCGTGCTCCCGGTGCTGCAGCGGCATCCCTCGCTGGCGGGGGAACTCTCCCGTCTCTCGCAGGCGCGTCGTGAGGCCTCGGGCGTGCTCGATGACGAGGCGCCCCGGACCACCCTGCTGCAGCGGTGCGGTGCCATGCTGCGGACCATCGTTCGAGAACTTCGTCCCTGGTAGCGATCAGAGAGTCCTGCAGCCCCCAAAAAGGGACCGGGCCCG
>JBILWQ010000151.1:0-5341 GCA_044369805.1 Phycisphaerales bacterium | reverse complement strand
CCGCCACGCTGCTGATCTCGTCGCGCCAGCCATCGCCCTGCGAGCAGATCACGTCCACGTTGCATGAACCCGACTTGTCCACGGTGTCTGCCTTGTCGACGTTCAGGCCGTCGACCATGAAGCCGCGATAGCCCGAGTTGATCGAGCCCAGCGTCAGTTGCACGGCATGCTGCTCACGGGGATCCACGGTCAGCTCGATCACGGCCTCGTTGCCCGGGACCGGCGGGGTCCACAGCTGGCCATGGTCCGCGTTGTCGGCCGCGGTGAAGGGACGGATCACGAAAGAGTGGTCCGGTGCATGCAGGAAGAGCGACGCCGAGGGCGGCAGGTGGTACTGCGTGAAGCCCAGGTTCATGGACACCGCGTTGAAGCACCGCGCCCGGAGGCGCCACACGAGTCGCTCCCCGACGCCCGGCAGCGTGACGCGCTCCCACAGGCCCGAAGCCGCTGGCGTGATCTCGACCGGCGTGGGAATGGCGTAGCGAGGCGCCTCGCCATCGATCTCGGCGATTGCGTCCTCCTCCTCGATGGTCTTCATGTCCAGCGGGGGCACTTCAGCCGCCGGGACCACGTCCACCGCCTGCATCTGCTCGGCGGCCATGGCGGACGCCGGCTTGATCAGCGGTTCTCCCTGCATCACCTGGGCCGAGGCGCGGCCCGCCAGACACACGGCGGCGATCAGGGTGATGGCACGAACCAGACGGGGGATGGGGCTAAGTCGCATGGGTCTTGTTCTTTCCTTCTTTGCGATCGGATCCACGACACGCGGATCCGAATCTGGCACTGACCTCTGAACATAACCCCAACGGGACGGAGAGCCGAAATCGGAATGGCCGGATTCCAGACGATTTCCCGGGTGGGGCAGATGAACGCGGCGGCGGGGTCCCAAAAGCACGACACCGAAGGCCCCGCTCCAGGGCCTTCGTGTCGGTTGTTCTCTCGTTCTCCGGCTGCCCGGAGGAAACCTCAGCGGCGTCGCCGGCTCACAAGGCCAGCCAATCCGATCAGGGCCGCGGCTCCGGGTGTCGGCACCGCGAAGTACAGGTTGTCCACCGTGGGGTAGACCGTCGCACTGCCCGCGATGTTGGTGACCGCAACCTGGATCGTGGAGATGGTGGCCGCCGTGGTGGACCAGAAGCCGGTGAAATCGGCGGCTCCATGGGAGATGCCCGCGTAGCCCGAGCCGTTGCTCAGGGTCACGGTGTACAGCACGGAGACGCTGTTGAAATCGATGTCCGTGCCGAAGAAGTTGCCCGCCACGCCACGAACGCCCGGACTGAAGTTGAAGGTCAGGGTCTCGGGCTCGTTGGTGGAGAACAGTCCACCCTGCACGTAGATGCCACCGCTGGCCAGCGCCGTCCAGGCGATGCTTGGGGTGGAGCCGCTGAAGGGGCTTGTGTAGAGGCCATCGGCAATGCCGCTGAAGGATTCGGTCTCGGTGGTGAGACCGGCACTGCCCACAAGGAAACTCCACGTCGCCTGACTGGACGTGGTCAGGATGCCGGCCGAGGCTGCGGAGGCGAAAACAGTCACCGCCGCACTCAACGGCGCGAGAGAACGGAATGTCATGCGAGGGAACTCCGAAAATGGGGAACGAGGGAACAGGAACGCTAGCAAACAGGATTCACCTGAACACTCGCTACGGCTTCACAGAGGGGAACCGAGAACCGCGCAAGGGGGAACGTCAAGCGATCTCAGAGATTATGCCACGGAAACTCTCAAGATCGAGTTCAAGACCCAAAATTGCCAGCGTCCAGCCGGTGGGTCGGTTTGAGAGCATGCGGAGCTGAATGCAAGGCGTGGATAAAAGTGACCTAAGTAACTTCCTGGATTCAATTTACGCAGAAATGCTTCGGGCCGTGCCCCTGGTGAGCCGGCGGGGGTCAGGCCTGAAGAACCAGCCGTTCGCATCCCGGCCGATCCTGTTCGAACGCCGAGCACTGGTCGAGCACCGCGTTCGCGATGTCACGCAATGCCTCGGCTGTGAGCCAGGCTTGATGCGGGGTGACGATCACGTTCGGCATGCCGATCAGTCGGGCGGCCAGGCCATGGGGCAGGGGTTCAAGCGTCAGGTCGTTGCCGAACAGAGTCGACTCGTCCTCGAGCACGTCGGTCGCGAAGCCGCCGAGATGGCCTGACAGCAGCGCCTCGATCACCGCATGCGTGTCCACCACCCCGCCCCGGCTGGTGTTCACCAGCAGCGATCGGGCCGGCAGCAGCGCCAGGGCATCGCCATCGATCAGATGCCGAGTGGCGGGCGTGAGCGGGCAATGGAGCGAGATGGCGTGACATGTCCGGAGCAGTTCACGCAGTGGCACCAGGGCCAGACCCCGGGGCAGTCGACATGGATCCGCGTCGGGATCGCAGCCGATCACCTCGCAGCCGAATCCCAGAAGAATGCCCGCCAGGGCTCGTCCGATTCGGCCCACGCCGACAACCCCCACGCGGCGGCCATGCAGTTCGCATCCGAGCAGGCCGTGAAGCCGGAAATCCTGTGCGCGCACCCGCCGATCGGCCAGCATGAGATGGCGTGTCAAGGCAAGCAGCAGCCCCACGGCATGCTCGGCAACGGCGTAGGGCGAGTAGTCGCTCGCCGCCACCACGCGAAGTCCCAGTTTCAGGGCGGCGTTCGTGTCGACGTGGTCCGTGCCCTTGGACCGGAGGGCGAGCAGGCGAATGCCCCGGTCGTGCAACACCCTGAGCGATTCGGCATCGGCCCGGTCATGCACGGTGATCGCCGCGGCCTCGCATCGGTCAGCCAGGGCAGCCGTCTCGGGTCGCAGTCTGGCCTCGATGAACAACAGCGCATGACGCGAGCGACCGCCGGCCATGTTGGCGGCCTCGAACGCGGCCCGGTCATGATTCGCCGTGTTGAAGATGGCCAGCCTCATGCCGAGGCGATGGGTCGGGGTGGGGCGGGCACGGATGCGGCGATTGCCCGCGTCACATCCACCAGGGCATCGGGCTGGATGGAGATCGAGTCGATGCCCGTGTCGACCAGCCACGCCGCGAAGGCCGCATCCCGGCTCGGGGCCTCGCCACAGACGCTGACCTTTCGCCCGGCCGCGTGCGCCTGCTCGATGACCATTCGGATGAGCTTGCGGACGGCGGGATCGCCCTCCTCGAAGCCTGCAGCAAGAAGCGAACTGTCCCGATCGATGCCCAGCGTGAGCTGTGTCAGGTCGTTCGAACCGATCGAGAACCCATCGAAGAGCTGCGCGAATTCCCTCGCCATCAGGGCGTTGCTCGGGATCTCCGCCATCATCCAGACCTGCAGGCCATCCGCGCCGCGGGAGAGGCCGTGGCGACCCATCTCCTCGAGCACCAGCCGGGCCTCGGCCAGGGTCCGGCAGAACGGCACCATGGCGATCAGGTTGGTCAATCCCATGTCCCGCCGGACGCGTCGAATGGCCTCGCACTCGAGCGCGAAACCCTCGCGATAGAGATTGTGGGCGTAGCGTGATGCGCCGCGGAAGCCGATCATGGGGTTGGATTCATGCGGCTCAAAGGCCGCGCCGCCCTCCAGGCGTGCGTACTCGCTGGTCTTGAAGTCGCTGAAACGGACCACGACGGGTCGTGGATGGAAGGCAGCCGCGAACTGGGCCATGCCCTCGGCCAGCCGGCTGACCACGAAGGCCGCGGGATCCACGTGCCCGCGTGCCCGCTCATGGAGCCTGCGCCGCAGCTCGGGGTCGGCCACCCGCTCGGGGTGCACCGCGGCCATGGGGTGTATGCCGATCCATTCGGAGACCAGGAACTCCGTCCGCAACAGTCCAACGCCGGCGGCGGGCCAACGTGCCAGCGAGAAGGCGCTGCCCGGATCCGCCACGTTGAGCAGCAGCGGCACGCGTGTGGGGGGCAGCGTGTCCGGATCGATCTCGATCCGAGTGAAGGGCACGGACCCGCCATAGACGCGACCGACGTCGCCCTCGGCGCAGGACACGGTCACCACCTGTCCATCGGCCAGTCGATGCATGGCACCGGCCGCACCGACGACGCACGGCAGGCGCATCTCGCGAGAGACGATGGCGGCATGGCATGTCCGACCGCCGCGCTCGGTGACCACCGCGGCGGCCTTGCGCAGCACCGGCTCCCAGTCCGGGTCGGTGGCCTCGGCCACCAGCACCTCGCCCTGCTGGAACAGGTGCAGGTCCTCGAGGGAGCGCACCACCCGCACCCGCCCCGAGCCCACCCGCGTGCCCACGCTCTTGCCCGTCAGCAGCGCAGGTGGCGATGACTGCATGCGGAACCGCTCGAGGCGGGCACTGGGCACGGCCTGCGTGTGCACGGTCTCGGGCCGCGACTGCAGCAGGAAGAGTTCACCGGTGTCGCCGTCGCGGCCCCACTCGATGTCCAGCGGCACCTCGCGTCCGGCGCGACTGGAGGCGTGGGCCTCGGCCAGCACGGCCCAGCGGGCCAGTTGCAGGACCTCATCGTCCTGCAGGCTGAAGCGGTCCTGCAGCGCCGGTGGGACCGGCTCGCTGAGCGTGCGGGAGGGATCCGCCGGATCACGCACGAGCCGCTCGCGCTTGTCGCCCAACTCCCGGCGGATGATGGGCCTGTGGCCTTCGCGGAGCGTGGCCTTGTGCACCCAGAACTCGTCCGGCCTGACGCGTCCCTTCACGAGCGCCTCGCCCAGGCCCCATGTGGCATCGATGAGCACCACGCCGCGGAAGCCGCTCTCGGTGTCCAGCGTGAACATCGTGCCAGCGCTGCCGATGTCGCTTCGCACCATGCGCTGCACACCCACGCTGATGGAGACGGCATGATGCGGAATGCCGTTGTTCACGCGGTACACGATGGCGCGATCCGTGAAGAGCGAAGCCATGCACTTGCGGATGGCCAAGTCCAGCGCGGGCTGGCCCTGCACGTTCAGGTAGGACTCCTGCTGCCCGGCGAAGGACGCGGTGGGGAGGTCCTCGGCGGTGGCGCTGGAGCGGACAGCCACAGGGATGAGTAGCGGCCTGCCGGCTTCGGCCCCGGGCGACGAGGCGCTGAGCCTGGCATAGGCCTCGAAGGCCTGCTCGCGCACGGTGTTGGGCAGCGGCGCCTCGGTGATTCGCCGGCGGATCTCGGCGGCGGCGGTGGCCAGGCCTCGTGTGTCGCCGGGTGCGATGCCGCGCAGCTGCTCCTGCACCCAGGCGGTCAGGCCCGCCTCGCGCAGGTGCTGGCGGTACGCGTGCGTGGTGATGGCGAAGCCGTCGGGCACGCGAACGCCGGCGGGACCGAGTGTTCGGATCATCTCGCCAAGCGAGGCGTTCTTGCCACCGACTAGCGACAGGTCATCGAGCCCGATCTCGGCGAAGGGCACGGCCAGACGCTGGGCGCGGAGCTGCGAGGT
>JBILWQ010000216.1:0-3974 GCA_044369805.1 Phycisphaerales bacterium | reverse complement strand
CCTTCAGCGGCTCCAACGCCGACACCGTCCAGCCGCGCCCCAGACGCTCGCGCACCTGCCGGTCCACGTACACCGCGCCGGCGGGCGCTGCGGAACAGAGCCTGGCGGCCAGATTCACGCGGTCGCCAAGCACGGTGTAGTTCAGGCGCTTCTCGCTGCCCATGCAGCCGGCGACCATGTCGCCATAGGCCACGCCCACACCGATCTGAATGGGCACCGCATCGATGCGGTTGAGCCGCTCGCGCTCGCGCACCATGTCCAGCGCGCAGCGGGCCGCCCTCTCGGCGTCATCCGGCGCGCCGCGTGGCGCCCCGAACACCGCCATGATCAGGTCGCCCACGAACTTGTCCACCACGCCGCCGTGCCGGTACACCACCTCGGTCAGCGCGGTCATGTGCCGGTTGAGAAGCTCCACCACTTCGTGTGCCGTGCGACTGTTCGTGAGCGGCGTGAAGCCGCGGATGTCGCAGAAGATCACCGCCGCCGGCGTGGTGACGCCGCCCAGGTCCACGCTGCCGCCGATCATGCGCTCGGCGATGCCCGGGTCGGCCACCAGGTCGAGCAGGCCCCGGTACTTGTCGCGCAGGGTCAGGCCATGGGTCATGTCGTTGAAGCGTTCGGCCAGCAGGCCCAGCTCGTCGCGGCGGACCACCGGCAACCGCACCGCGTAGTCACCGCGCCCCACGCGTGTGGCCGCCTCGCTCAACTCGGCCACCGGCCGCGCCAGGCCTCGGGCGGTCAGCATCGCCACGGCCACGCCGATCAGCACGCCCACCGACCCGGCGGCCAACCCCGAGAGCAGCAGCCGCCGCACGGCCCCGTGCATGGGCACCAGGCTTGCGGCGGTCACCAGCCGCACCGAGGGATCGTTCGCCTCGATCGGGGTGAGCCTCGCGAGCCACGGCTGTCCTTCCAGTTCGATCGGATGCTCCACAGGCTCCGCACTCGTGCAGGCGGCCGCAAGTTCGGTCGCCGCCTGTGGCGGCAACTGCCCACCGAACAGTCTCTCCTGCAGAAGGAGCCCGGTGCGCATCTGGCCACCGCTCTCCACCGGCACCGGCCGCGGCGCCACGAACGGAAAGAACACCGCCAGCGTGCCCAGGCGGGAACCATCCTCCGGATCCGGGACCGCGAAGTACATGGCCTGGAGCGCCACATCACCCACCGCCAGATACGCCAGCCGCTCGTCGCCGGCCTCTCGCACGGCGGCGGGCTCGCGTTGCCATCGCTGTCCCACGGCGTCGTCGATGTCGGCGTCGTTGCCGCTGGGCTCGATCGGCTTCCCCGAGCGATCCAGGAACAGGTAGCCAGCCGTCGACTTGCCCCCGCTGGCCACCTCGCGCGCACGACGGAAGAACTCCTTCAGGTCATCGGACGTGCGGTCGTAGAGGTCGTCCGACTGCCCCTCGCCGCCCGCCCAGGCGCTCAGGGCGGCGAAGACCCGCGGCAACCCCACCAGCCTGCGGCACTGCGCCTGCACGGCCTGCAGTTCCGCATCGCGCACCGCCACCACCGCACGGGCCTCGGACTGGAAGAGATCCATGAGCGACTGCCGGTAGGCCCCGCGGACCTGAGCCGAACTGGCCAGCAGGCCCAGGCCCGTGGCCACCAGCACGACCGCCAGCATTCCAAGGGAGAGTCGGGTGGCGAACTTCAACGCCCGCTCACGCTTGGGTGGTCCAGTCCACGGTGTTGTCGCCCGCCTTCAGTTCCACGCTCCGCTCGATGGTCTCCTTGGGGCCCAGCCACACCTTGAACGTGACCTTCCCCGCGGGCAGGCCCTGAAGTCGGAAGTTGCCATGCGCATCGGTGCGGACGAAGTGCGGCGAATCCACCACCACGATCGAGCCACGCATGTGGTCATGCACCTCGCAGAACAGGGAGACGGTGCCCGGCTTGTCGAACACCACCGCGGGCGGCTCCTCGCCGGGGCGATACCGTCCCAGATCGAACTTCTTGGTTCCGCTGTAGCTGAACACGCTGTGGTAGATGGGATCCCTGTTCGGGAAGACCACCGGCGTGCCCACCTGCACCGCAAGCACGGCAGGGCGGAACTGCAGGCCTTCCTGTTCGAGCGTGGCCGGCTTCACCTTGGCCGAATCCGCAGGGGGGAAGTCGCCGGTCATCCACACCACGCTCACCGGCGCATCGGGCTCACCTACCCGCTCCGTGGTCTTGCCCGCGTAGGCCGACTTGGCTCCGCCGCTGGCCGCCTTCCGCTGCGGCACGGAAACCCGGCCCACCAGCGTGCAAGGACCTGCGTTTGCCGGGGCCGCCTGTGCGGCGGGCACCGACTGCGCGGCCGAGGTTCCGGATCCCGGGACCGCCGCCGGAGGCTCGGAAGCCATGCCCGGAGCTGGCCAGCCCGCCAGAAGTGCCGCACAAACCCGCCACGCGAAGGGACTTGTCCGCATGGAGCGGCAGTCTAGCCATGCCCCTGGCCATCCGAGTCAATTCATGTTGACCGACTTGCCTTGAGCCCAAACCAATCCGATGGTGCATGCGCTGGATGAGGGGCATCCGGCACAACGCAACGGTGTGGGGCAGTTTCACATCGGCCGTTGCAGAGGGAGGGGCCAGCTCGAGGTGGGCTGGCTTCTCTCGCTTTTGCGCGGCACGTGTCGCCGGGCAAGGCCCCCGCTGCTCGCCAGGCCGTGCTCACTCGGTGTCCACTTCCGGCGACTGCACCGGCTCCGGGCACGGTAGATAGCGATCCCGCTGCGTCACCGCAGGCACATCCGGGTCTGCCCGCGCGGCCAAGTCGATGAACTCATGCACACCCGGCGAGGGTGGCAGATCGCGGACCGGCTCACGAAGAACCTGACCCTCGAGCAGGCGGTACAGCGTGCGGTCATCGAGATGATCGGTCCGCACCAGGAAGATGCCGAGGTCGGCCAGGGTCTCGATCACCTCCCAGAGCCGCTGCTGCAGCTGTCGATCGTCAAGATCGGCCTCCGGCAGCAGTTCCAACCCGACCTCCCGAAGCTGCTCCGCATTGGTGGTCAGCGGCGCCACCTCGAAGTCGTGGTGCAGCGTCCAGAACAGCCGGTCGGTGCAGCCGCCCTGCATGGCGGCCCGCTCGACCAGCGCGTCGATCGCCCTTTCCCGCTCGGCCGCCGCCCCCGCCCGCAACCCAACCCGTCGTGCCCGACCCATCCGACCTTCCCTGGTCATGACCATGTGGCCTCCTCTCGGCGAGCCACCCTAGAGGCCGGCGCATGCCGACCCGCCACTTCATGCCCTTTTTCCTGCAGAAGCGGCGCTTCGATGGGGCCCGAGCGTGCATCGCGGGATTTTTCTGGAATCCGTGAGGGGCGAAAGGGGCCGTTTGCGTTTGTTCATGGCAACGGAGGAGGGGTGCGTCCGATTCGTCCCGCAGGCCATCTCATGGCCGTGCCTTTCTTTCCTCACTCGCCCTTTCTGAACGAGGTGTTTCCAATGAAGACGGCGACCTTCGCCGCCACGCTTTCCATCGCCTTCATGACCAGCGCGCACGCGGTCATCGTGGCCAGCGACAACGCTTCGAACTACGGCGGCGGTTGGACCAACGGTTCCAACGGTGGCACCGGCTTCGGCGCGTGGTCGTTCACGACGTCCGGCGGTGGCTACAAGGGCGCCTACATCGGCGAACCTGCCCTGAAGGGCATTTCCGGCATGGCCACATATGGATTCGGGCTCTATGCCAACGGCGGCGGCGGCGCGTCGATCACTGCGACTCGCTCCTTTGGTGCCGCGCTCGGCATCGGCGATTCATTCTCCATGCAGTGGGGCTTCAACTGGGACAGCGACTTCGGTGGCAACAAGGGGTTCAGCCTGTTCGCGGGCGGCTCCGAAGTCATCAATGTCAACAACGGCGGCAACGCCCTCGTCACGGTCAACGGCACGAATGTCGGCTTCGGCTACGGCACGGAAGCCATGTACTGGACGTTCACGCAGACCACGGCCACCACGGTCACCGTGGAGGCCAACGACCA
>JBILWQ010000150.1:0-5370 GCA_044369805.1 Phycisphaerales bacterium | reverse complement strand
ACTCGGGGCAGCGATCGTTGCCGGGAGCGCGGCGGTCCAGGCGGTAACCGCAGCCGACGCAGATCGGGAATCCTGCGGCTCGCATGGCCCGCCACCGGCCGCGACGGTTGCCGCGCAGGCCGAGCACCACGGCGCTCATGGCGAGCAGGCTCACGAGTGGCAGGAAGAGCACCACCCACCACGGGCCCTGGTTCTTCCTCCAGCCGAAATGCTGGGAAGCCCAGACGAAGCCACCCGCGAGGGCGACGATCAGCGCAATCGGAATCCAGCCGGCCGGATTCGACAGCCGTATGCGCGCGCCGCCCATGCCGCGTTCCTCGGGCTCGCTGTCCAGGAACAGCTCGATGGTGCGGATGCGCTCGCGCTCCGCCGGCGTCAGGTCGAAGTCGTCCTTCGGCGCCATGCCGCGGTCCGGTTCAGTGGCCGCGCCGCGCCACCGGCAGCGAGACGCGGCGAGTCATCTCGTCCTCGAGGCGGGCGACCAGGTCGTACTCCATCGCCTCGGTCACCATGCCATCCACCAGCTCGCCGGGCGACAGTTCGCGCTTCGAGATCACGCGGGTCACGCTGTCGACCTGCGGAGCCTGGAAGGTGGCCCGCGCCAGGTACACGCGCTCGCCCTTGCCGGCCTCGTTCTCAGTGTCGGGGCCGTCGATCAGGAGCGCAAGCCTGCGCTTCTCCGTGGCCATCGCCTCGTTGCGCTCGAAGGCGATCTGCTGCTGCAGCAGCATGAGCGCCTCCTCTCGGCGGGCGGCCTCCTCGGGGGGCACGCTCAACGTCGCGTCCTGGTGCATGGTGCCGCTGGGCGTGCCGTCCTCGGGGCTGTACCGGAAGCAGCCGACCATGTCGAAGCGGTTCTCGCGCACGAAGTCGAGCAGGGCCTCGAAGTCTGCCTCGGTCTCGCCGGGGTGACCCACGATGAACGTGGTGCGCAGGGCGATGCCGGGCACCCGCTCGCGCAGCTTCGAGAGCAGCGACTGCGTCTGCGTGGCGCTCGTGCGGCGGCGCATGAGCTCGAGCATGCGGTCGCTGGCGTGCTGCAGGGGCATGTCGATGTACTTCAGCACGTTGGGCAGCCGGGCCATGGCATCGATCATGGCGTCGCTGAAGGTGCTCGGATATGCGTACATGAGGCGGATCCAGCCGCCGCCGTGCTCGCGGGCCACGCCGTCGAGCGACTCCAGAAGCCCCACCAGGCCGCGGTCGTCCCCGATGTCCATGCCCCAGCTCGTGGTGTCCTGGCCGATCACGTTGAGCTCGAAGCAGCCGTCGTCCATCAGGCGGCCCGCCTCGCGCACGATCTCGTCCATGGGCTTGCTCCGCATCTTGCCCCGGATGCTGGGAATGGTGCAGAAGGCGCAACGCTGATTGCAGCCCTCGCTGGCGCGCAGGTAGGCCCAGTGGCGCGGGGTGAGCCGGAAGCGGTTCGCGTCGCCCTCGAAGTAGCCCACACCCTTGCCGTCGGCGCCGTTCACCGTGAGCCCGACGGTGTTGCGCCCGCGGTCCTTGGCGGCCTGCAGCGCGTTGGCGGCGATCCAGTAGCGTGGGCCGTCCCGGTCCAGCCCGGGCCGTCCAGGCGCCTGGCCCCGAACGGCCTCCACGATGTGATCGCGGTCGAACACGCCGATCATGGCGTCGATGCCGGGGGCCCACTCCAGCAGCTTGGCGCGGTGCCGCTGCACCAGGCAGCCGGCCACCACCACCCGCTTCAGCTCGCCCCGGTTCTTGCGCTCCACGGCGTCGCGGATCACCTCCAGGCTCTCCTCCTTGCTCGCCTCGAGGAAGCCGCAGGTGTTGACCACGATCGCGTCGGGCCGATCGCTCTCGTTCACGGGCTGCACGCCGCCCTCCTGCAGCAGGGCGAGCATCTTCTCGCTGTCGACCAGGTTCTTCGGACAGCCAAGGCTGACGAAGGCCACACGGTCCACGCTGGAGGCGGCAGAGGGCATCCGTGTCATCCTATGCGGGCCAGGGCGAAATCCCGAAGCAGGCGCCGCCACACGTCGTATCGGTAGGGCAGCCCAAGTGATTCATGCAGATCGCGCACCCGGCCGTGCCACCGCTCCAGAAGCGCTTCCTGCCAGCCCAGCCCGGCGCCGTCGCAGAAGTAGGCCCGGCAGCCCAGGGGCCGGGCTGCGTGCACCGAGCAGCAGCCATCGCGCAGGAAGGGGCATTCGCCGCGGCGGATGGAAGTCTCCACCTGCCCATGCTCGGGCGTGCCGCCGATCCGCCGCAGACTCCAGGCCACCTCGAGTCCGGTGAGCCAGAGACCGTGACCGAAGGTCTCGAACCGGCAGCAGTTGCCGCCGGACAGGCACACGGGGCGATGGGTGCGGATCGCCTCGCCGGCCTCGTGCACCATCTCCGCCATGGCCTGCTCCACCGCGGGATCCGCGGCCGCATGCCACCATGCCTGCAGGGTTTCGGGCTCAGTCACCATGCGGCGGTCTCCTCGCTGCGGCGCTCGTCATGCAGCGAGTGCGTGATGGACTCGGGTGGGATCAGCGTGCCCTGGCCCATGCCCGGGCACGGGGCCGAAGCCTTCGCGCGTTCCCAGGCATCGCGAGAGACCAGGTTCCGCTGCCAGAACGGCCAGGTGCGGCATTGGGCGGGCCGATCACGGTAGACCCGGCAGAGCGCCTTGCCTGGCTGGGTCTCGCGGTCCAGCAGGATGCAGTCCATGCCACGGGGTCCCGGACGCTCGAGCAGCGACCAGCGGCGGTGAATGGTCCTCGCGAAGGTGCGAAGGAAGTCGGGCAGGGTCATGCCCAGCGCGGCGGCCATGGACTCGCCTTCGGGCTTCGTGAACCACACGGCGCCCGGGGGTCCGCTGCAGCAGTTGCCGCACTGGGTGCACTCGAACCTCAGGCCGTCGCGCCACCATGGAAGACCGCCACCCGGCGCACCTTTCGGTGGGCCGGGTGGGGATGGGTTTCCTGAATGTCCTTCGGGACCGGGGATCACTCCTCGGACTCTGCGCCCTCGTTCTCGACGGCCAGCACGGATTCGGAGCTGCCGCCCTGCGCCATGGCCGCGGCACGGTCGCCGACGGTGGCGCCGGTGCCCGGACGCTCGGCGCCCAGCGCCTCGGCCTCGAGCTCGGCGTCCTCCATCTCCTGGTCGCTGGTCTGGTCGTCGATGGGCTCCTCGACCAGCCGCTGCACGCGGATGGCCTGGTAGGGCTTGAAGCCCGTGCCCGCCGGGATCAGGTGACCCAGCAGCACGTTCTCCTTCAGGCCGACCAGCGTGTCCACCGCGCTCTTCAGGGCCGCCTCGGTGAGCACCTTGGTGGTCTCCTGGAAGCTGGCACCCGACAGGAAGCTCTCGCTCTGGAGGCTGGCCTTGGTGATGCCCAGCAGCAGGGTCCGGCCGGTGGCCTTCTTCGGCTTGCGGGTCTTGGCCTTGTCCTTGCCGGCGGCCTCCGCGGTGGCGTTGGCCTCCTTCACCTCGTCGCGAGGCTGCAGGGTTCCCTTGGGCAGGGTGGTCTGGCCCGGCTCCTCGATGAAGAGCCTGTCATCGAGCTCCTCGTTGACGCGGCGGAGCACCGACTTGTCCACCACCTCGTTGGGCAGCAGGCTGGTGTCGCCGCTGGCCACGATGCGCACCTTGGAGAGCATCTGCTTGAGGATGACCTCGATGTGCTTGTCGGAGATCGGCACACCCTGGGCTCGGTACACGTTCTGCACCTCGTCCAGCATGTACACGTAGAGGGCTTCCTCGCCCTTGATGCGGACGATGTCGGCCGGATCGCGAGGGCCTTCCACCAGCGGGTCGCCGGCGTTGACGGTGTCGCCCGCGTGCACCAGCAGGTGGGTGCCCTGGGGCACGTGGTGCTCCACGGCCACCTCGCCATCGCCGACCACGCGGATGGTCATCTTGCCCTTGCGCTTGTCGGACAGCAGCTCCACGGTGCCGCCGATCTCGGCGAGCACGGCGGGCTCCTTCGGCTTGCGGGCCTCGAAGACCTCGGTGACGCGGGGCAGACCACCCACGATGTCGGCGCTGCGGGCCGATTCCTTGGGGGTGTGCGCGAGCATCTGGCCGGCCTTCACGGTCTCGCCGTCCTTCACCTCGATGCGGGCCTTGGCCGGCAGGTGGTGGAAGTCCAGGATGCGGCCGTCGTCCGAACGCACCTCGACGCGCGGGTGACGCTCGCCCTTGTGCTCGATCACGATCGTCTCGCGGATGCCGCCGGTCTTGGTCTCCACCTTGACCGTCTCGCCTTCCACGATGTCCATGAAGTGCACCGTGCCGCTCTTCTCGCTCAGGATGGGGGTCTTGTGCGGATCCCACTCGATGAGCAGCTGGCCCTTCTTGACCTCGGAGCCGGGCTTGGCCTGGACGATGGCGCCGTAGGGGACCTTGAAGGTCTCCAGTTCACGACCCTTGGCATCGCGCACGCGGAGCAGGCCGGTCTTCTTGAGCACGACCAGCTTGCCATCGATGTCGACCTCGTTGCAGTCCACCAGATCCACCACGCCGGCGTTGAGCGACTTGTACTGGCTCTCCGCCGCGGTGGTGTAGGCGATGCCGCCCGTGTGGAAGGTCCGCATGGTGAGCTGGGTGCCCGGCTCGCCGATGCTCTGGGCCGCGATGATGCCCACGGCCATGCCCTGCTCCACGGCCTTGCCGGTGGCCAGATCCATGCCGTAGCACTTGGCGCAGATGCCGCGCTCGCTCTCGCAGGTGAGCGGACTTCGGACCTGGAAGACGCCGTCCTCGCCCAGGAAGCCCTCGATGTCGCGGGCCACGCGGGCGTCGATGAACTGGCCGGCCTGCACGATGGTCTTGTCGGTGCGAGGATCGATCAGGGTCGCCAGCGCGGTGCGGCCGTAGATCACGTCGCGCAGTGGCACTTCCACGTCTTCGCCCTTCATGACGGCGTGCTTGGGCACGCCACGCTTGGTGCCGCAGTCGTCCTCCGTCACCGTGACGCTCTGGGCCACGTCGCAGAGCTTGCGCGTCAGGTAGCCCGAGTCGGCGGTCTTGAGAGCCGTGTCGGCCAGGCCCTTGCGGGCACCGTGGGTCGAGCTGAAGTACTCGAGCACGGAGAGGCCTTCGCGGAAGTTCGCCTTGATGGGCGTCTCGATGATCTCGCCGCTGGGCTTGGCCATGAGGCCTCGCATGCCGGCGAGCTGCTGCATCTGGCTCTTGTTGCCTCGGGCGCCGGAGTCAGCGAAGAGGAAGACCGAGTTCAGGTGCTGCCGCACGCCCTTCGGGGCCGCCTCGCCCTTGGCCGGCGACGGCACGGGCTCGCCCGCCGCGTTGCGCCAGTCGCTCTTCAGGGTCTCCATCAGCCTCTCGCTGACGTCGTTTCGGCACTTGGCCCACGCCTCGAGCACCTGGTTGCGGCGCTCCTGGTCGGTGATG
>JBILWQ010000149.1:0-5382 GCA_044369805.1 Phycisphaerales bacterium | reverse complement strand
GAACGATGCGAGGCAGCCTAGTGGGCCGCGCAGTCCCGCACAAGCCACGCCACGACGAGTCGATGAGCGGGGCGTTCAGAATCTGTTCACGCAGGCCCGCGGCAGCACCCCCTGGCGGGGCCACCGAGCGACCGCCCCACGATGAGCGATGGGTCCGCTCACCAGGTCACGGGGCCGAAGAGCACGAGCAGGCTTGCAATGTCGCCGCCGCTGATCTCGCCGTCGCCGTCAAGGTCGCCGAAGACCGGGTCGAACTCGCCGAAGTAGAGCAGGATGATGCTCAGGTCGGCCGCGTCCACCTCGCCGCTCAGGTCGAAGTCGCCCTTGGCGTACTCGCAGAGATCGATGCGGTCATTGCCGTTCGTGTCTTCTGCGTCGGTGAAGAGGTCGTAGGTGTCCAGTTCGCCATTGCCATCGCAATCAAGAGCGGGATTCTCGGCGATCTCGCATGAATCGAGGCGCCCGGACCGATCGCGATCCAGGCGCAGATCTTCCCGGATCTCACCGCGGTCGATCACGCCGTCCGCATCGCAGTCGCTGCCTGGGTCTTCCGAGATTTCGCAGGAATCCAGACGGCCCGAGCGATCGCGGTCTCGGGATGGATCCTCGCCGATCTCCCTGGTATCAAGACGGCCGTTGGAGTTGCAGTCGCCCTCGGGCCCAAGACCCGAGTAGGTCAGCGAGACCGTCAGGCTGCCGGTGCTGCACTCGACGCCAGAAACCGACAGGCTGGGCAGCAGCGTCACCACGAGAGATCCGGAGGCGACGAATTCGTTGAACTGCTCGACGGGAATCAGGATCGATCCGGTATTGGGGGCGCAGTTGACCCCGCTGGTCTCGAACAGTCGGCCGGCACTCGTGCCGTTGAGCCAGACGGAGAGGTATTCGTTCGATGCGTCGAAATCACCCGTTGCGCGAACCGTCAGCGAAACATCGATGTCCGCCCGCTCTTGCAGCAGGAAGGTGTGTGTCCGGATGATGTTCGCCGAGGGAGTTCCAAGATTGGGCGAGGTTTGCCTGAAGTCGACAACGCCCTGGCAGACATCGGGCCGGCCATTTCTATCCAGATCCGTCATGCCTGCCTGTGTCACGTCATCGCCGTCGAAGATTCCGTTGGCGTTGCAGTCGGACCAGGGCTTGAGGGCGTAGGTGTGGTAGCCGCCGCACGCGACCTGCGTGATGCCGGTGGCGTTGCCTGGGGTGTTGATCTGGCCGCCGTAGTTGCCGTCATAGTTGCGGCCCCATCCGAGCAGCGTGCCGTCGCTCTTGAGGGCGTAGGTGTGGTAGTCGCCGCAGGCGACCTGCGTGACGCCGGTCAGGTTGCTTGGGGTGTTGATCTGGCCGGAGTAGTTGTCGCCCCATCCGAGCAGCGTGCCGTCGCTCTTGAGGGCGTAGGTGTGGTAGCCGCCGCAGGCGACCTGCGTGACGCCGGTTAGGTTGCTTGGGGCGTTGATCTGGCCGTTCCAGTTGGCGCCCCATCCGAGCAGCATGCCGTCGTTCTTGAGGGCGTAGGTGTGGGAGTAGCCGCATGCGACCTGCCTGACGCCGGTGGCGTTGCTTGGGGTGTTGATCGGGCCGTTGCCGTTGTCGCCCCATCCGAGCAGCGTGCCGTCGCTCTTGAGGGCGTAGGTGTGGGAGTAGCCGCATGCGACCTGCGTGACTCTGGTCAGGTTGCTTGGGGTGTTGATTTGGCCGCCGCCGTTCCAGCCCCATCCGAGCAGCGTGCCGTCGCTCTTGAGGGCGTAGGTGTGGTAGGAGCCGCAGGCGACCTGCCTGATGCCGGTGGCGTTGCCTGGGGTGTTGATCTGGCCGCCGCCGTTGGAGCCCCAGCCGACCAGCGTGCCGTCGCTCTTGAGGGCGTAGTTGTGGCCCGCGCCGCATGCGACCTGTGTGACGCCGGTGGCGTTGCCTGGGGTGTTGGTCTGGCCGCCGCTGTTGGAGCCCCATCCCGCAACTTGCGTGGTCTGCCCCGCAGCCCGTCCAGCCAACCCCGAGGTAACCGCCGCCATCAAGGCGACCACCTGCCCAAGGTGGTGCCAGGGCCGATCAACCGCCCGCATGCCGCGTGGCTGCCCTTGTAGCGCAGTTACGGCACAAGGCACAAGACCCAGGGCGGGCGTGGGGCGGTCGGCGTGGTTCCGGGTGTTCATGCGGCTCATGGCAAATCTCCCCCGGCGCCCGCGTTCCACCTGGAACCGCCCGGACCCGGACGCCACAACGTACCCCGGGAATGGGGGTGGATCCAGTGACTTCAAGCCAGTTTCCTGTCTGGGACCGCCCCCGAGCGTCGTCACGTGCCCAGCCCGGTCACGGGCAGGGACCGAAACCGATCAGGATCACCGAGATGTCCGCCGAGTCGATGATGCCGCTCATGTCGGTGTCCAGCGGGTCGCCCGGCACCGCAGGCGAGCCGTACGACACCAGGATCAGCGAGATGTCGGCGGCATCCACCCAGCCTGAGCCGTCGACATCGCCCGGGCATCCCATGGGCGTGGCCGAGCCATCGCACTCGTCGGGCACGCCGTTGCGGTTCGCATCGACCCACGGCGCCACCTGCACCTCGCACACATCGAGCAGGCCGTTCTGGTTGCAGTCGGCTTCAAGGGTCGATGCGTATTCCACCGAGGCCAGGATGAACGAGGGCTTGGAGGGCGGGCAGCGGTTGGCATCCACGGCGATCGCCGGCCTGAACTCGATGTTCAGGTTGCCGCCGCCGAACTCCAGCGCGTAATTCCACAGGTTGCCCGGAATGGTCAGGGTCCGCGCGAACCTGTCGCTGCCGGACAGGGGATTCGGATCGCAGTCATAGGGGCCCTGGCCCGGCACGTCGCCCGCGTAGCGGCCGTTCAGGTACACGGTCAGGTACTCGCCCGCCCCGGCGAAGTCGCCGCGGATCCGCATGCCCAGCGTGACCCGGTCGAAGGGACCCGCCAGCGTGGGTGCCGCGTTGGCCAGCGTCCAGGTCCGCGGCGAGGTGAAGCCGAAGGGGCTCATGGAGTCGGACTGGGCCAGCACGTAGCCGAACTGCTCGCAGGTGTCGGGCACCAGGTTGCCGTCGCAGTCCTCGGTGAAGCCCAGCGCGATCTCGCAGGCATCGAGGACGGTGTTGCCGTTGCAGTCGAGCGAGGGCTCGTCCTTCATGTCGCACGCGTCGATGCGGCCATTGCCGTCGCAATCGTTCACGGCGGCGAACTCGGGATCCGTCAGCTGCACGCTATCCAAGATATGGTCCTCGTTGCAGTCCAGACTGGGATCCTCGTCGATCTGGCAACTGTCCAGCCGACCATCCAGATCAAGGTCCAGCACCCAGAACTCGGCGATCTCGTCGGCATCGGCCACCGAGTTCTCGTTGCAGTCGGTGATGCAGTCCTCGTCGATCTGGCCATTGCAGTCGTTGTCCAGGCCGTCGCAGTTGTTGTCCACGCCGTCGCAGACCTCGATGGCGGCCCAGTTCACGGCCGGATCGGTGTCGTCGCAGTCGTCCAGCGCGATCCAGCCATCGCCATCGTTGTCCCAGAAGTCATCCACGATGCCGTTGCAGTCGTTGTCGATGCCGTCCTGCTGTTCCCATGCGCCCGGGCCGATCTGGTCGTTGTTGTCGTCGCAGTCCTCCTCCACAGGCCAGCCGTCTCCGTCCATGTCCCGGCCCTCGTCGATCACGCCGTCGCAGTCGTTGTCGATGCCGTCGACGAACTCCACCGCGCCCGGGAACACCAGGGGATTGGCGTCATCGCAGTCGTCGCCTTCGGGGGAGCCGTCGCCATCCAGATCCTGCGGAAGCCAGGCCGCCGTGGCGGCGGTCAGGAGACCGGCATGAAGGGTCGGAGAAGCCGTGGTGGTGGCACCCAGGCCCAGGGACGCGAGCAGACTGAGGGCCCGAATCCAGACGACAGAGGACGGACGCAGGTTGTTCGACTGGTTCATGGCAATGCTCCAGCGCGGCGAGAAGACCCGGAACCCCGGGAGCCTCCGCCGCTCCGCCAAGGCACTCCGAGAGCCGGGAAAGTCCAAGGGAATCCCGCATCTGCGCCGGAAACCATTCCATGACCCCGGTGCCCCGGGGCGGAAAAGCGGCTGTCGAGCCGTACGCGACGCTCACCGATCGAGCAGCATCTCGGCGTAGGTGGGCAGCGGCCACAGATCGGCCGGCGTCCACTTCTCGATGCTGTCGCAGAACTTCCGCACCTCGGCCATGGCGGTCACCACCTCGTCGCGGCACTGCCGCATGTGGGCGGCGGTGTCCTCGTATTCCTTGGCCTCGGCCTTCTCCAGGGTGGCCAGGGCGCTGCGGAGGCCGCTGAGCTTCTGCACCCAGTTGCGGAGCGCCGTCTCCTCGTCGGGGCACTCCACGCCCGCGGCGCGGCTGGCGCCCACGGCATCGGCCAGTTCGGCCTGGCCTCGGGTGGCGGCGGGCAGGATCTGCGTGCGCACCATGGTGGCCAGCGTGCGGGCCTCGATGCCCACCACGGTCACGTAGAGCTCCATGAGCACCTCGGCGCGGGCCTTCAGTTCCTTCGGACTGAGCACCTTGTAGGCCGCGAACAGGTCGCGGGCCTTCCTGGATTCGAACGCGGGCAGCGCCTCGGCGGTGCTGCGCATGTTGGGCAGGCCGCGCTTGGCCGCCTCCTTGTGCCAGGCCTCGCTGTAGCCGTCGCCATCGAAGCAGACGCGGCGGTGCTTCTTCGCCACGTCCTTCAGCACGCCGCGCACCGCCGAGTCCAGCCTGGCGGCGGTGGGGTTCTTGCCGGCCTTCTTCTCGATCTCGGTGGCGATCACGTCGAGGCTCTCAGCGATAATGGTGTTCAGCACCGTGTTGGGCCACGCCACGCTGGCGGTGCTGCCCACGGCGCGGAACTCGAACTTGTTGCCGGTGAAGGCGAAGGGGCTGGTGCGGTTGCGGTCGCTGGCGGCGCGGGGCAGCATGGGCAGCGTGCCCGCGCCCAGATCCAGCTGGCCTCCCTTGAGCGTCTTCTTGGGGCTGCCTTGCTCGATCTGGTCCAGGATGTCGGTGAGCATGCTGCCCAGGTAGATGCTCATGATGGCCGGCGGGGCCTCGTTGGCGCCCAGGCGGTGGTCGTTGGCCGCGCTGGCGATGCTGGCTCTCAGCAGGTCCGCGTGCGTGTCCACGGCGCGGATCACGCCGCACAGGAAGGTGAGGAACTGCAGGTTGTGGTGCGTCTCCTCGCGCGGGTCCAGCAGGTTCACGCCCGTGGTGGTGGCCAGGCTCCAGTTGTTGTGCTTGCCGCTGCCGTTCACGCCGGCGAAGGGCTTCTCGTGCAGCAGGCACTCGAAGCCGTACTCGCGGGCCGTCATGCGCAGCACGTGCATGCAGACCATCTGGTGGTCGCAGGCGATGTTGGAGAGCTCGAAGGTGGGGGCGAT